>NZ_JBHVYI010000012.1:0-127439 GCF_042880975.1 Streptomyces sp. NPDC058289 | reverse complement strand
CAGCCCAGGGGGCGGTCCAGCCCCTCCGGCATTCCGGGCGCAGCCAATTCAGCCGTCCGGCGTGCGAGCACCGGGCGCAGCCAATTCAGCCGTCCGGCGTTTGAGGACCGGGGTCCGGGGCGGGCCCCAGGGGGTCCGGGCGCAGCCCGGTACCCCTCCAGCCCGTCCGGCGCTTGAGGACCGGGTCAGGGCGGAGCCCTGGGAACGGTGGAAGGGCGGGTAGGGGACAGCCCCGCGAAGCGGCACCCCGGCGGGGGCACCCGCAGCCGGGCCGCGGCACCCCCGCGGCCGCACCCCGGCAGGCAGCCCAGACGGGTCAGGCCAACAGTGCGGCCAGCACCCCCGCATGACTCGCCCCCGGATCCTTGACGGCAGTCAACAGCGTGACCGGCTCGGCCGCAGCCACGGCACGCAGCCGAGACAGCTCCGCCCCCGCCTCCTCCGAGCGAAGCTCCACCGCGTACCGCTCCCGGAACTCCGCCACCGACCCACCCGCGTGGAACCACTTCCGCAGCTCCCCCGACGGGGCAACGGCCTTCGCCCACTCGTCGACCCCCGCCGCCTCCTTCGACAACCCGCGCGGCCACAGCCGGTCCACGAGCACCCTGACCCCGTCCAGCTCCGGTTCCGGGGGATCGTAGACCCGCTTCAGCCGGACGACCCGGGTCCCCCGAGCCCCCCGAGCCCCTTCACCTCGTCCCACACCGCCGGATCCACCGTCCCCAGCGGTCGCGCCCTCGCGAACTCCCATACCGACACCTCCACCACCCGGTCCGCCTCCAGGAACCCGCCCCGCGCCCCCACCACCCCCGGCGGCAGCGGGATCACCCCGGCGCTCCGGTCGTCGTACTTCCCGGTGATCCGCGCGATCCGCGCCCGGTGGCCCCGTACGCCCAGCACCAGGACGGCCCGCCCGTCCTCCAGGGACCACAGCTCACCGGCCTCCGGCCGCGGCAGCGGTCCGGGTCCGTGCGGCGGATCCGCGGCCCGCCGCACCCGCCGCGCCCGCCGGGGGAGGAGCACCAGCAGGATCACGACCAGCACCGCGGCGACGGCCGGCCACCAGGACGTGTCCATACTCCGACCGTAGCCCTGCCCGGCGCCCCCGGCACGGCAGCGGCACGCCCACCGCACCGCGCCGCACCGTGGCGGCAGCGCACCCGCACGGCAACGCGGCTCCGCCCCGTCGCTCCCCCGGGTGACAGCTCAGGTGATTCGCCCCACAACGGCCTGCCGCGGAGGAGCGACCGGACGTTTCGCGCCTTACGCTCGACCCACGCACGGCCCGCATTCCGTCCACGGACCGTCCACGGAGGTTCACGCTCCATGAAGCTCACCGTCGTCGGCTGTTCGGGCTCGTTCCCGTCCGCGGAATCGGCCTGTTCGAGCTACCTCGTCGAGGCCGACGGCTTCCGGCTGCTCCTCGACATGGGCAACGGCTCCCTCGGCGAGCTCCAGCGCCACATCGGGCTCTACGATCTCGACGCGATCTTCCTCAGCCACCTGCACGCCGATCACTGCATCGACATGTGCGCGTACTTCGTCGCCCGCTTCTACCGCCACGAGGGCGGCCGCTGCGGCACCATCCCCGTCTACGGCCCCGAGGGCACCGAGAAGCGACTGTCCACCGCCTACGAGGACGTCCCCGACGAGCGCTCCATGAGCGAGGTCTTCGACTTCCGGACCCTGAAGTCCGGCACCTTCGAGATCGGCCCGTTCCAGGTCCGCACCGAGAAGGTCTCCCACCCGGTCGAGTCCTACGGGATCCGCGTCGAGCACGGCGGCCGCTCGCTGACGTACTCCGGTGACACCGGCGTCTGCCCCGAGCTGGGCCTGCTCGCCGAGGACACCGACCTCTTCCTGTGCGAGGCCTCCTTCACGCACGGCAAGGAGGACATCCCGGACCTCCACCTCAACGGGCGCGAGGCCGGAGAGTTCGCCCGCGACGGCCGCGCCGGCCGGCTCGTCCTGACCCACATCCCGCCGTGGACGGACGCCGAACGCAACCTGGCCGACGCCCGCGCGGTCTACGAGGGCCCGGTCGAGCTGGCGTACACGGGCGCGGTGTACGAGGTCTGACCGTCCGGCCGGATGCGGCTGCACACACGAAAGCCCCCGCCCTCCCTTCCGGGAGAGCGGGGGCTTCGTGCGTACCTGCGTGCGGTACGGACCTACGTGCTTACTTGGCCTCGGCCTTGAGCAGCTCGGCGAGCTCCTCGTCGGACTCGCGGCCCGGCGTCGGCAGGTTCCACTTGGTGATGGCGAAGCGGAAGACGAAGTAATAGACGACCGCGAAGCAGAGGCCGATGCCGACCAGGCCCCACGGGTTGTTCGCGATGCCGAGGTTCAGGACGAAGTCGACCGCGCCGGCGGAGAAGCCGAAGCCGTCACGCATGCCCAGGGCCCAGGTCAGCGCCAGGGAGACGCCGGTCAGGACCGCGTGGATCGCGTAGAGGACCGGGGCGATGAACATGAAGGTGAACTCGATGGGCTCGGTCACACCGGTCACGAAGGCGGTGAGCGCGAGGGAGAGCATCATGCCGCCGACGACCTTGCGGCGCTCGGGGCGCGCGCAGTGGACGATCGCGAGGCAGGCCGCCGGGAGGGCGAACATCATGATCGGGAAGAAGCCGGTCATGAACTGTCCGGCGGTCGGGTCACCGGCGAGGAAGCGGCCGATGTCACCGTGGACGGCACCGGTCGGGGTCTCGAAGGAGCCGGCCTGGAACCACGGGAAGGAGTTCAGCAGGTGGTGCATGCCGATCGGGATCAGCGCACGGTTGGCGACACCGAAGATGCCCGCGCCGACGGAGCCGGAACCGACGAGCCACTCACCGAAGTTGTGCAGACCCGTGCCGAGAACCGGCCAGATGAGACCGAAGACGATGCCCATGACCAGACCCGCGAAGGCGGAGAGGATCGGGACCAGGCGGCGGCCGCCGAAGAAGCCCGCCCAGTCCGGCAGCTTGGTCCGGTAGAACTTCTGGTAGAGCAGGGCGGCTATGACACCCATCACGACACCGCCGAGCACACCGGCGTCGACGGTGGCGTCCACCAGGGCGACCTGGTGGTTGACGACCTTCTCGACCTTCGGCAGGTTGCTGTCCGTGAAGGTGCCGAGCACCTTCTGGAAGACCAGGTAACCGGTGACGGCGGCGAGGGCGGTCGAACCGTCCGACTTCTTGGCGAAGCCGATCGCGATGCCGACGGCGAACAGCAGCGCCATGTTGCCGAGGATCGCGCCACCACCGGCGGCCATGTAACCGGCGATCTTGAGGACGAACGTCGGGAAGACGTCCTTGTCGCCGAGCATGTCGTCCGCGCCCAGGCGGAGCAGGAGCGCGCCGGCAGGCAGCACCGCAACGGGGAGCATGAGGCTCCGGCCGATGCGCTGCATGACGGCCATCACGCCAGCGCCCTTCTTCTTTTCCGCAGCTGCGGCTGTGGACATGGTCTTCCTCCAGTGGACAAGGCTCTGCCAGGACGTGGAAAAACGGGGGATTGGCAGCGTCTCGGAACGGGGGACCCCGGGGCCGAAAGGCCCACGTGGTCTACACCACTCAGTGGTGTAGACCAGTTGTAGCACGGTGAGGTCTGCGTAAGGAACCCGTCATTTCCGTGGGGGAGGACACAGTTGGGCATACATGACAAAGGCCTTCGGACCCTGTGGGTCCGAAGGCCTCGTGTGCCGTCGGGTGGTTCGAGCGGGGCTTCCGGCGGCCCCGTGGCGGTCCGTTCGGCGGGCCGCCCCAGGGGCGTTCGCCCGCCCCGGGGGCGGACTTGCGCCCCCGGGTCATGCCTTGGTGTTCTCCGCCTGCATCACTGCGATCTCCTCGTCGGACTCCCGGCCGGGCGTCTTGATGTCCCACTTGCTGATCGCGAAGCGGAAGATGCCGTAGTAGACGACCGCGAAGCAGAGTCCGATCGGAATGATCATCCAGGGCTTCGTCGCCAGGCTCCAGTTGATGAGGTAGTCGATCAGGCCCGCCGAGAAGCTGAAGCCGTCCTTGACCCCGAACGCCCAGGTCACCGCCATCGACACGCCCGTCAGCACCGCGTGCACGGCGTACAGCGCCGGCGCCAGGAAGAGGAACGAGTACTCCAGCGGCTCGGTGATGCCGGTGACGAACGAGGTCAGGCCGACCGACAGCATCAGGCCGCCGACCTCCTTGCGCCGGGCCGGCTTCGCGCAGTGCGTGATCGCCAGCGCCGCCGCCGGGAGGGCGAACATCATGATCGGGAAGAAGCCGGTGGTGAACTGTCCCGCGCTCGGGTCGCCCGCGAGGAACATCGGGATGTCGCCGTGGACCGTCTGTCCGTCCGGCTTGGTGTAGCTGCCGAACTGGAACCACACCGGCACGTTCAGGAACTGGTGCAGACCGATCACCAGCAGGGCGCGGTTCGCGATGCCGAAGATGCCGGCGCCCACCGAACCCAGACCCACCAGCCAGTCCGAGAAGCTCTCCAGCGCGTTGCCGATGGGCGGCCAGATCCACAGGCAGAGCACGGCGAAGGCGATCGCCACGAAGGTCATGATGATCGGGACCAAGCGGCGGCCGTTGAAGAAGCCCAGCCAGTCCACCAGCTTGACCCGGTGGTAGCGCTGCCAGAACCAAGAGGCCAGCAGGCCCATGATGATGCCGCCGAACACCCCCGGGTTCTGGAAGGTGTACTCGGCGAGGGTCTGGTCGGGCCCCAGGCAGCCGCCCCCGATGTCCGTGGTCCCGTCCGGGCAGGCCTTGGGGAAGGCGCGCAGCACGCTCCGGTAGACGAGGAAGCCCACCACCGCCGCGAGCGCGGTCGAGCCGTCCGCCTTCTTGGCCATGCCGATCGCGACGCCGATGCAGAAGAGCAGCGGCAGACCGAGGTCGGCGTTGAGCAGGGCGCCGCCCGCGGAGGCCATCACCTTGGCGACGTTCGTCCAGCCCAGGCCGTCCTTGCCGAACACGTCGTCCTGGCCCAGCCGGTTCAGGATGCCGGCCGCCGGCAGCACGGCGATCGGCAGTTGCAGGCTCCGGCCCATCTTCTGCAGCCCTTGGAACATGCCGTTCCACCACTTCGGCTGTGGCACTGCTGCGGCGCTGCTCGCGCTCATCCGCGTCCTCCCTGACCGGCCCGTTTTTGGCAGTCGCGACACTTGCGGCACACTGGTGTAGACCACTTGTGTTGCGGTCGCATTTCACCCGCCTTGAGGGCAGGTTGGTGCTGATCATCATCATTCGGTAGATACCGGGCATGTGCCCGCGTAGCTGGGCCAATCGTGGGTTACCGTGACGCAGCGGACCACCTTGGTTGGTCGGTCGGGCGGCAGGCGTGCAGACGCCGGGCGCCGGATGTCAGTCGGACTCGTTCTTCGTAGAACTCAGGGAGAAACACATGGCCACCAAGGCTGAGAAGATCGTCGCCGGGCTCGGCGGCATCGAGAACATCGAAGAGGTCGAGGGCTGCATCACCCGCCTGCGCACCGAGGTCATCGACCCGAGCAAGGTCGACGAGGCCGCGCTGAAGGCCGCCGGCGCCCACGGCGTCGTCAAGATGGGCACCGCGATCCAGGTCGTCATCGGCACCGACGCCGACCCGATCGCCGCCGACATCGAAGACATGATGTGAGCTGAGCCCACCGGCTCGCACACGCGCCCCCGCGCGCACCCGTACGTACGACAGGACCCCGACCGGACGCACCCGGACGGGGTCTTCTCGCAGCGACATGGGCCGGGGCCCGCACCGGCTAGGCTCGGTGCCATGTCTCGCATCGACGGTCGTACGCCCGAACAGCTCCGCCCGGTCACCATCGAACGCGGATGGAGCAAGCACGCAGAGGGCTCCGTCCTCGTCTCCTTCGGAGACACCAAGGTCTTCTGCACCGCCTCCTTCAGCGAAGGCGTCCCGCGCTGGCGCAAGGGCAGCGGCGAAGGCTGGGTCACCTCCGAGTACTCGATGCTGCCCCGCGCCACGAACACCCGTGGCGACCGCGAGTCCGTACGCGGCAAGATCGGCGGCCGCACCCACGAGATCTCCCGCCTGATCGGCCGCTCGCTGCGCGCCGTCATCGACTACAAGGCCCTCGGCGAGAACACCATCGTCCTGGACTGCGACGTCCTCCAGGCCGACGGAGGAACCCGCACCGCGGCCATCACCG
This sequence comes from Streptomyces sp. NPDC058289, assembly GCF_042880975.1. Taxonomy (NCBI): domain Bacteria; kingdom Bacillati; phylum Actinomycetota; class Actinomycetes; order Kitasatosporales; family Streptomycetaceae; genus Streptomyces; species Streptomyces sp. NPDC058289. The sequence continues at coordinate 121,300 of NZ_JBHVYI010000012.1, read as the reverse complement.
GCGCCTACGTGGCCCTGGCCGACGCCATCTCCTGGGGCCAGGGCAAGAAGCTCATCAAGGCCGGCCGCAAGCCCCTGACCGGCACCGTCGCCGCCGTCAGCGTCGGCATCGTCGACGGCGTCCCGCTCCTCGACCTCTGCTACGAGGAGGACGTGCGCGCCGAGACCGACATGAACGTGGTCTGCACCGGCGACGGCCGCTTCGTCGAGGTCCAGGGCACGGCCGAGGGCGAGCCCTTCGACCGCAAGGAACTCAACGCCCTCCTCGACCTGGCCGCCGGCGGCTGCGCCGACCTGGAAGCCCTCCAGCTCGGCGCCCTGGAGCTCACGCTCTAGGGCCGGCAACCGCGCGGCCCGTCCGCGCGTCTCTCGGGATACGGGTGCACGGCGTCGAAGCCGTGCACCCGTCCATGTATCTGCGTAACCCGCACGTCTGCATCCACACCATCCTCCTGGGGGCCGAAGTGAAGTCGAAGTACCGCCTGGCAGCCGTTGCCCTGACGGCAGCTCTCGCCATACCCGCGATCACCTCCTGCGACGCGATCTCGACGGCGATGGACTGCGCGAGCACCGCCGTCGCCATCACGGACGGCGCGAACGACCTCCAGCAGGCGGTCTCGCAGGCCGGCAACAGCCCGCAGGACGCCCAGAACGCGCTCAACACGATCGAGGCCAACCTCAAGAAGGTCGGCGACCAGACGGACAACGCCGACCTGAGCAAGGCCATCTCCTCGATGAACACGGCCGTCCAGAACGTCCGCACCTCCATCGAGAGCGGCACCACGACCCCCGACGTCACGCCGGTCGCGGACGCGGCGAAGGAGATCTCGAAGGTCTGCACCCCGGGCTGACCCCGGCCGGGGCCGGCGCGCGGCCCGGGATAATGACGCCATGACCTCGACGCCCACGCCGAACTCCCCCAGCCGCCTGATCCTCGCCACGCGCAACGCGGGCAAGGTCACCGAACTCCGCGCCATCCTGTCCGCTGCCGGCCTGCCGCACGAGCTGGTCGGCGCGGACGCGTACCCGGAGATCCCGGACGTCAAGGAAACCGGCGTCACCTTCGCCGAGAACGCCCTGCTCAAGGCGCACGCGCTCGCCCAGGCCACCGGCCTGCCGGCCGTCGCCGACGACTCGGGCCTCTGCGTGGACGTCCTGAACGGCGCCCCGGGCATCTTCTCGGCCCGCTGGGCCGGCACCCACGGCGACGACAAGGCGAACCTGGACCTGCTCCTGGCCCAGCTCGGCGACATCGACGACGCCCACCGCGGCGCCCACTTCTTCTGCGCCGCCGCCCTCGCCCTCCCGGACGGCACGGAACGCGTGGTCGAAGGCCGCCTCCTGGGCACCCTCCGCCACACCCCGTCGGGCACGGGCGGCTTCGGCTACGACCCGATCCTCCAGCCGGTCGGCGACACCCGCACCTGCGCGGAACTCACCCCGTCGGAAAAGAACGCCATCTCCCACCGAGGCCAGGCCTTCCGCGCCCTGGTCCCGGTGGTTCGGGAACTGCTGGGCTGAGCCCGGCCGCGTCACACGCCGAAGGCCCGGCTCTCAGAGCCGGGCCTTCGATTCCATGACCGTGCGGCCGATGGGATTCGAACCCACATGGACTTTCGTCCAGAGGCACCTAAAGCCTCCGCTTATACCGTTCAGCAACGGCCGCGCGCGCCACAATCCTAGCCGGAACGCGGCGCTTTGCGGGCCGAGATTCGGCGCTCTACCGGTGGCGACGGCCTCCGCGGCACCAGGTGCTGGTGACGGCGTGACAGTTCGGGCATAGCAGCCGGAGGTTTGTCGCGCGGTCGTCGCTCCAGTCACCGTTGATGTGGTCGACCTCCAGAGTCATGGGCTGCCCGAGCCACCTGGGCTCTGTCCCGCACATGTCGCAACACTCCGGGACGCCTATCTCCCGCATCGCGCGCCGCAGGAGTTGGGTGCGGGTGCGGCGCTGCCCATCGTGCTTCACGAGGATATCCTCGGCGGTCTTCACCGGCGTGGGACCCTTCTTGCCGCGTTGATGGGCCTGCCCGAGGAAGTGGGCTGTCGAGAGGTTGTCCTCGTCGATCCATTGTTTGAGCGATTTGTGGTGGCTGCCGGACACAGGCTTGCTGAGGCGCCGCAGGGTCTCGGCCAGAGAGTGTGATGACGCGACCGCGTCACGCAGAGTGGGTCCGTCCGGCTTGACGCATCTGACGTAGCTCCGTCGCTTCAAGTCGCTCACCCGCGCCTCTTGGCGCGCCCGCGGTACGTGTCCGTCGTGGAGTGGCAGTTGGGGCAGACCAGCCGCAGGTTGTCCTGCTGGTTGTTGTGCCAGTCGCCGTCGATGTGGTCCACCTCCAGCGACAGCGGGTAACCCTGCCAGGTCGGCTCGATGCCGCACATCGCGCACAGCTCGGGAACCCCGAGCGAGGCCAGCGCGGACTTGAGGTGCTCGCTCTGCATTCGGCGGGCGTCGCTGCCGTCCTGCCTGACCAGGATTGATTCTGGTGTGCGCCGGGCCTTGGGGCGCCCCGCCGTAGAAGGCAGTGTGAAGTGAGAGGTGTCTATGTCGAACGCCTTCACTCGCCGGCTGATGTGGGTGTGGTGGCCGCCGACGACTTCGAGGCCGAGGCGCCTCAGTACCTCGCACATGTTCGTGGATGCGGCGACGGCCTCTGCCAGGATCTCCTTCGTCCACTTGAGGGCCTCCTCCCGCTCGAAGTGTGAGACGTCCACGCCCAGTTTCCGCATGCGGTCATGCAGGTACCGCCTCGTCGGACTCTTCGGGTCCACCCCCAACCTCTCTAGTGCCTCGGACAGCGTCCGGGACCCTTCCGCCGCCTCCGTGAGGCGTTCCCTCGTGTACGGGCTGATCGGCATCGGCCCCTCCAATTCCCGGCTGCATGTGCGGCCCTCGCATGGAGTAACGACCGATAGTCGGACGGTTACGGCAGATTTCGTCCGATAAGCGGAACGGCCCGCACCGTTTGTGGGGTGCGGGCCGTTCCGGAAGGAGGGGCGGGATCAGATGCCCAGGTCCTTGATGATCTTGGCTACGTGGCCCGTGGCCTTGACGTTGTAGAGGGCGCGTTCGACCTTGCCCTCCTCGTCGACGATCACCGTGGAGCGGATGACCCCGGTGACGGTCTTGCCGTACAGCTTCTTCTCGCCGTACGCGCCGTACGCCGTCAGGGTCTCCTTCTCCGGGTCGCTGACCAGGGTGACCTTCAGGTGCTCCTGCTCGCGGAACTTCGCCAGCTTCTCCGGCTTGTCCGGGGAGACGCCGATGACGTCGTAGCCGGCCGTGGCCAGGACGGCCAGGTTGTCCGTGAAGTCGCAGGCCTGCTTGGTGCAGCCCGGCGTCAGGGCCGTCGGGTAGAAGTACACGATGACCTTGCGGCCCTTGTGGTCGGCGAGCGAGATCTCGTTGCCGTCCGCGTCGGGCAGGGTGAAGGCGGGGGCGATGTCGCCCGGCTCAAGTCGCTCGCTCATTCTCAACAGTCTCCTCAAGAGGGGATCGGTACGGTGTCGAGACTAAGCTGCTGACAGACTGTTCATGGTGGGCTACGCCCGCCAAGGGACCGACCACGACGACGGAGGCAGCGCGGTGCCGGAAGCCAGGACCCCCGCACAGATCGAGGCGGACATCGTCCGCCGCCGCGAGCAGCTCGCCGAGGCGCTCGACGAGATCGGGGTGCGAATGCACCCCAAGACGATCGTCGGGGACGCCAAGGCGAAGGTGGTCAGCAACGTCGACCACGTCGTCGGCCGCGCCGTGGCGACGGTGAACCGCCTCGTCACCGATGCCCGTGACGGGCTGCGTCACGACGACGGTGCCCCGCGCGTCGAGCGGATCGTGCCGGTCGCGCTGCTCGCGGCCGGTGTCGTGGGCCTGCTGGTGGTGTCGGCGCGGCGCAAGCGCTGATGACCCTGCGGGGTGCGGGACGGGTGTGGGCGGGTAGGTTCGGGGCGTGAGCGAGAACACCACCACCCACGACAAGCTGCCCATCCGCATGCTGCACGACCGCGTGCTCGTGAAATCCGATTCGCCGGAGGGTGAGCGCCGCTCGGGCGGCGGCATCCTGATTCCGGCGACGGCCGCGGTGGGCAAGCGGCTGGCCTGGGCCGAGGTGGTCGCGGTCGGGCAGAACGTACGGACGGTCGAGCCGGGGGACCGGGTGCTGTACGACCCCGAGGAGCGGGCCGAGGTGGAGGTGCGCGGGGCGACGTACCTGCTGATGCGGGAGCGGGACCTGCACGCCGTGGCCGCCGAGCGGCTGGGGTCGGAAGACTCCACGGGGCTCTATCTCTAGCCCTCGAGATCTGGGAAAAGGGCCGGTGACCCTCGTCACCGGCCCTTTTCGTTCGGTTTTGCTACGGTGGTGGGGAACCCCCGACGAGACGCGCCGTACCGGGTGGCTGTCGCGCTGTTGCCGATGGCTGCATGACAAGACGACGCACCCCGTTCCGCTCTCGTCCCGGAGGTGCCCGTCATGGCCTGGGTTCTGCTCATCGTCGCCGGTCTGATCGAAGTTGCTTGGTCGATCGGCATGAAGTTCACCGATGGATTCACCCGGCTCTGGCCGAGCGTCTTCACGGGCGCCGGCATCGTGGCGAGCATGGTGCTGCTGTCGATCGCGGTCAAGACCCTGCCGATCGGTACGGCGTACGGCGTGTGGGTCGGCATCGGCGCGGCCGGTGCGGCGGTGGTCGGGATGGTCGCCATGGGGGAGCCCGTCACCGCCGCCCGGATCTTCTTCATCTGCCTGCTGCTCGCCGCCGTCGTGGGGCTGAAGGCGACCTCCGGTCACTGAGTCGCTGGGTTGGTCGGGTTACTCCAGTAGGTCCGCCGGTGGGCGTAGGCCCTCGGTGGTGCCGCCTTGGGTGCCCGTCGTGGTGCCGCCGTCGGTCTGGCCTCCGGTGGTCTCACCGCCGGTGGTTTGGCCGCCCGTGGTCTGACCCCCGGTGGTTTGGCCGCTCGTGGTCTGGCCTCCGGTGGTCTGACCCCCGTTCGTCTGGCCTCCGTTGTTCTGTCCGCCCGTGGTCTGGCCCCCGTTCGTTTGGCCCCCGTTCGTCTGGCCCCCGTTCGTCTGTCCGCCCGTCGACGGGGTCCGCGTCGGGCGGCTCGGCCGGCCCGAGGGGCGGTCGCCCGGGGTTTCCTCCTGGGACTGGCTCGGGTTCGGCTCCGCGGGCGGGGGCTGCGGGGGTCGGTTCGCGCCCGGCATGAGTTCCAGGTCGAAGTCCACGGGGTCGCTGTCCGCCAGGGCCGTCTTCGTGTACTGGGCCCAGATCCGGGCCGGGTAGCCGCCGCCGCTGATGCGGGCCTCGCCCAGGGCCCCGTAGAGGGATTCCAGGGCGCCGGTGTCCGGGTCCTGGCCCATCATCGAGACGACCGTGACCAGGTTCGGGGTGTACGCCGCGAACCAGGCCGAGCGGTCCAGTTCGCCGGTGCCCGTCTTGCCGGCGGCCGGGTGGCCGGCGGCGAGGGCGGCCGTGCCGGTGCCGTTGTCCACGACGCTGACCAGCATGGACGTGGTGGTGTCGGCGGCTTCGCGGCTGACGGCCTGGGCCGGGTCGCGCGCCGGGAGCGGGACGGTGTCCCCCGCCTTGGTGATCTTCTCGACGAAGGTGTGCGGGGTGTGGCGCCCGTGGTCGGCGAGGGTCGCGTAGGCCTGGGTCATGTCCAGGACGCTGGCCTGCATGGTGCCCAGTGCCATGGCCGGTCCCGGGTCGAAGTTCGGGGTGTTCTCGGGGATGCCGAGGGCGATGGCGGTCTGCTTGACCTTGTCGGTGCCGGCGTCGACGACCATCTGGGCGAAGACGGTGTTGACGGAGAGGTCGGTGGCGGCGTTGACGGTGATGCTGCCGTAGCTGACCTGCCCCTCGTTCTCCGGTGCGTAGGGGATGCGGGTGCCGACGACGCGCCGCTTGTTGTCGCCGTTGTAGATCGTGTACGGGGTGATCGTGCGGCCGTCCTGCGTGTGGGAGTCGTTCTGCACGGCGGAGGCGAAGACGAACGGCTTGAAGGTGGAGGCGACTTGGTAGTCGTGCCGGGTGGCGTTGTTGACGTACTGCTTGGTGTAGTCGATGCCGCCGTACAGGGCGACGACCTTGCCGGTGGCCGGGTCCATGGAGACGGCTCCGGTGCGCACGACGCGGTCCGCCTTGCGCTTGTCGGGTTCGAGCTTGCTGACCATCTTGTCGTTGACGGCGTCGACCATCGCGGTCTGGCGGGCCTTGTCGATGGTGGTGGTGATGCGGTAGCCGCCCTCGGCGAGGGTCTTGTCGTCGAGGATCTTGTTCTCGACGATGTAGTCCTTGATGGCCTCGACGAGGTAGCCGCGCTGTCCGGAGAGGCCGGAGGCCGGGCGGATCTTGCCGGGCTCGGGGAACTGGGTGGCCGCGCGTTCGGCGGGGGTCATCCAGCCCTTCTTGACCATGCCGTCGAGCACGTAGTTCCAGCGGGCGAGGGCGCGGCCGCGGCCCTGGGGGTGGGCGACCACGTCGAAGGCGCTGGGGGAGTTGAGGAGGGTGGCGAGGTAAGCGCCTTCGGCGGTTGTGAGTTTGCCGACGTCCTTGCCGTAATAGGCCTGGGCGGCGGCCTGGATGCCGTAGGCGTTGCGGCCGAAGTAGCTGGTGTTGAGGTACCCCTCGAGGATGTAGTTCTTCGACTTCTCACGACCAAGTTTGATCGCGATGAAGAACTCCTTCACCTTCCGCTTGATCGTCTGTTCCTGGCCCAGGTAGTAGTTCTTGACGTACTGCTGGGTGATCGTCGATCCGGACTGGGTGCCCTTGCCGGTCGCGGTGTTCCAGGCGGCGCGCAGCATCGCCGCGGGGTCCACGGCCCGTTCGGAGTGGAAGTCGCGGTCCTCGGCGGCCAGTACGGCCTCCTGGACGGTCAGGGGGATCTGGGAGAGCGGCACGTTGACGCGGTTGACCTCGCCGTCGCGGGCGAGCTGGGTGCCGTCGGTGTAGAGGTAGACGTTGGACTGCGCCGTGGCGGCCGCGTTGGCGGGCGGGATGTGGACCAGCAGGTAGCCGGCCACGAGGCCGCCGCAGACGAGCAGGGCGAGGAGCAGGAACGCGCCCAGGACCATGCGCCAGGTCGGGAGGAGCCGGCGCCAGCCGGTGCGCTTGCGCTTGGCCTTCTTCGCCGCCTTCGCCTGCTGTCTCTCCGCCTTCGTCGCGCCCTTCGCTCCCTTTGTGCCCTTCGCGTCCTCGGCTGGTGTCGGCGCTCCGGAGGGCGGGCGCGCGTCGGCGCCCGGAGCCTGCTGCCCGTCGGGGGTGTCGGGATCGCGAGGCGTCCAGCCGGGCGGTGGTGACGGGTCGCTCATCTCCGGGACTCCTCGGCGCCGTACGAAATATCCACATCTGTACCTCATGCTGTCTACCCGATGGCCGCCGGTTCCGCTCCGGACGGGCGTAATTCGTTCGCGTGGATCGCCCCTCCGCACTAAGCTCGCGCGCTTTGGCCGACGTAGGAACGACGCAGCAACGACCTGGGAAACGGAGGGGATGAGGTGCGCCAGCCGGTGGTGGGGCGAGCCGGGCTCTACGGGGCGGTCGCGGCCGGGGGCTTTCGCAGGTACGCCACCTACGGGACGGCCACTGCGGCCGGGGTGTTCACCAACACCGTGTTCGGTTTCATCCTGGCCTACACGTACATCGCGCTCTGGGACGAGCGGCCCGGGCTCGGCGGCTACGACCAGTCCGAGGCCCTCACGTTCATGTGGGTCAGTCAGGCGCTGCTCGCCGCCGGGGCGCTGATCGGCGGCGGCTTCCAGGAGGAGTTCCAAGAACGCGTCCGTACGGGTGACATCGCCGTCGACCTGTACCGTCCGGCCGATCTCCAGGCGTGGTGGCTCGCGGGTGATCTGGGCCGGGCGGGGTTTCAACTCCTGGGCCGCGGCGTAGTACCGCTGGTCGTCGGCGGGCTCGCCTTCCAGCTGGCGCTGCCCACCGCTCCGCTGCGCTGGCTGCTCTTCCTGGCTTCGGTGCTCCTCGGGCTGGTGGTGAGCTTCGCGCTGCGCTACCTGCTGGGGCTGGCGGCCTTCTGGCTGATGGACGGGGCCGGGATCAACATGATGGCCACGGTCGTCTCCATCTTCTTCTCCGGGATGCTGCTGCCGCTGACCGTGTTCCCGGGCGGCTTCGGGGAGTTCGTCCGCGTCCTGCCCTGGGCGGCGATGCTCCAGGTGCCGGTGGACGTCCTGCTCGGCGGGGGCGGCGGGGCCGCGCGTACGGCGGGGGCGCTCGGCTTCCAGGCCGCGTGGGCCGTGGTGTTGCTCGGGCTGGGCCGGCTGCTGCAGTCGGCCGCGACGCGGAAGGTGGTGGTCCAGGGTGGCTGAGCGGGTGGCGGAGGGCGGCGTCGGGAAGACCGCGCCGACCGGCGTGGCGACGGAGCCCGGGCTCCTCGTTCCGCGGCGCAGCCGGGTCCTGGAGGGGCTGCGCGGCTACGGGCTGATCGCCGCGATGTGGATCCGGTCGACGATGACGTACCGCACGTCCTTCTTCCTCTCCACCTTCGGCAACGCGGCCATCACGCTCCTGGACTTCGTCGCGATCATGATCATGTTCTCGCACGTGGACGAGCTGGGCGGCTTCACGCTGCCCGAGATCGCCCTGCTGTACGGGTCCTGCTCGGCCTCCCTGGGCCTGGCCGACCTGCTGCTCGGCAACACCGACCGGATCGGCTCGCGGATCCGCGACGGTTCCCTGGACACCATGCTGGTCCGCCCGGTCCCGGTGCTCGCCCAGGTGGCGGCCGACCGTTTCGCGCTGCGCCGGCTGGGGCGGATCGCGCAGGGGCTCGTGGTGCTGGGGTGGGCCGTCTCGGAGCTGGACCAGCTGCACTGGACGGTCGGGAAGGTGCTGATGGTGCCCGTGATGATCACCGCCGGGGCGGCGATCTTCGGCGCGGTGATGGTGGCCGGCGCGGCCTTCCAGTTCCTCGCCGGGGACGCCGCGGAGGTGCAGAACAGCTTCACCTACGGCGGCTGCACCATGCTCCAGTACCCGCCGACCGTCTTCGCGAAGGACCTGCTGCGCGGGGTCACCTTCATCGTGCCGCTCGCCTTCGTCAACTGGCTGCCCGCCCTGTACGTGCTGGGCCGGCCCGATCCGCTGGGGCTGCCGGGGTGGGTGGCGTACGCGAGCCCGCTGGTGGCCTTCGCGGTGTTCCTCCCCGCGTCGCTGGCCTGGCGCGCGGGGGTCCGTTCGTACCGCAGCACGGGGAGCTAATCGTGTCGGATGCGCTGATTTCACTGCACGAGGTCGAGAAGGTCTTCGACGTACGGCGCCGGGTGGGCCTGGTGCGCCGGGAGAAACGGCAGGTCAGGGCCGTGGACGGGATCAGCTTCGAGGTGGCTCGGGGAGAGATGGTCGGCTACATCGGGCCCAACGGCGCCGGCAAGTCGACCACTATCAAGATGCTGACCGGCATCCTCACCCCGAGCGGCGGCCGGCTGCGGGTCGCCGGCATCGACCCGGCGCGGGAGCGGATGCGCCTCGCGCACCGGATCGGCGTGGTGTTCGGGCAGCGCACGACGCTGTGGTGGGACCTTCCGCTGAAGGACTCGTACGCGCTGATGCGGCGGATGTACCGGATCCCGGCGGCGCGGTTCGCGGAGAACATGGAGCGCTGCGTGGACCGGCTCGACCTCGCCGAGCTGCTCGACGTACCCGTACGGCAGTTGTCGCTGGGGCAGCGGATGCGCGGGGACATCGCGGCGGCCCTGCTGCACGACCCCGACGTGCTGTACCTGGACGAGCCGACGATCGGGCTGGACGTGGTGAGCAAGGCGAGCGTACGGGGCTTCCTGCGGCAGCTGAACGAGGAGCTCGGCACCACGGTGCTGCTGACCACGCACGATCTCCAGGACATCGAGCAGCTGTGCGAGCGGGTGATGGTGATCGACCACGGGCGGCTGGTCTACGACGGCTCGCTGGGCGGACTGCACACGGCAGGCGCCGCGGACGGTGCGGCAGCGAGCGAGCGGACGCTGGTGGTGGACCTGGAGCGGGAGCTCCCGCCGATCGAGGTGGTGGGGGCGCGGGTGGTGAAGGTGGAGGGCGCCCGACAGTGGCTGGCGTTCCCGGCACGGGCTTCGGCGGCTCCGCTGGTGGCGGCGGTGGCGGCGGAGTATCCGCTGCTGGACCTGTCGGTGCGGGAGCCGGACATCGAGGACGTGATCGCGCGGATGTACGCGGGGCGGGGGTAAATCAGGGACAACCCTGACCTGGAGGGGGGTTCGGGCCATACAACTCTCCGGGGTGACTGCATAGGCTGGTCCGTATGAGTGACGAGCGGTCTGAGAAGCCGTTGCCGGAGAAGGCAGAGCCCGTGAAGGCACAGTCCGACGAGCCGCAGCAGCCACCGCTGCCGGAGCTGAGGGCTTCGGACGCCGACCGGGAGCGGGTGGTGGACCGGCTGCGGGACGCCGTCGCCGAGGGGCGGCTCGACATGGACGAGTTCGAGGAGCGGCTGGACGCGGCCTACCGGTCCCGTACGTACGCCGAGCTCGAACCGCTGACGCGGGATCTGCCCGCGCCCGGCGCGACGGCTCCGATCGCGGCCGCCCCGATGACTCCGGTCGGGCTGACGAAGGCGGTACCGGCGGGATCCGGAGCCGCCTGGCCGGCCCGGATCGTGGGCGGCGGAGGGACGGCGGGCGGACCGGCCATGGCCGTGGCCGTCATGTCGGGCTTCCAGCGCAAGGGCAACTGGACCGTGCCCGCCCGGTTCCACGCGGTGGCGTTCTGGGGCGGCGGTGAGATCGACCTGCGCGAGGCGAACTTCGCGGAGCGGGAGGTCGTGATCAACTGCGTCGCCATCATGGGCGGCATCCAGATCATCGTGCCGCCGGGCATCGAGGTCGACGTACGCGGCATCGGCGTGATGGGCGGCTTCGACCAGCGCGACAGCCCCGGCCCGGTGGAGCCGGGGGCTCCGCGGGTGGTCGTGACGGGCCTCGCCTTCTGGGGCGGGGTCGAGGTGAAGGTGAAGCCGCCGAAGCAGCGGGCGGTCTCGAAGCAGAAGCCGCGCAAGGAGCTGTAAGGGGCCGGCCTGCAGGGGGCCCGCGGTCCACAGACGGGGGATCAGTACGGCGCGCCGGGAACTCCCCGGGCGCCCCGGGAGTCGGATGCTATGAAGTCGGACGCTTTGCGTACGAAACCGTCGCCCGGGGGAAGGCAGGAGCACGTGGAGCAGGGCAGCACGACGGCTACGGCGGAGGCTGCGTCCTCGTCGGCTTCGTCGACGACGTCATCGACCGGGGCCACGGCACGCGGCGGCTTCGTGTTCAGCGAGGCGGACGAGGAGCGCCGGCGCGGCGTCCGCCGGATGAAGCGGACCGCCACCGGCCTGCTGGTGCTGGTCGCGCTGATCTACGTAGCGGCGAAGTGGGCGGAGCACGCGGGCGCGGGCGGCTGGGCCGGGTACGTCGCGGCCGGTGCCGAGGCGGGCATGGTGGGCGCGCTCGCGGACTGGTTCGCCGTCACCGCCCTGTTCCGGCGGCCGCTCGGTCTGCCGATCCCGCACACCGCGATCATTCCGACGAAGAAGGACCAGCTCGGCGTCTCCCTCGGGGAGTTCGTCGGGGAGAACTTCCTCTCCGCCGACGTGGTGCGTACGAGGCTGCACGCCCTCGGCATCGGCGGCCGGCTCGGCGCCTGGCTGGCCGAGCCCGCGCACGCCGACCGGGTCACCGCGGAGCTGGCCACGGCCCTGCGCGGGGCGCTGACGGTCCTGCGGGACTCCGATGTGCAGGCCGTCGTGGGCGAGGCGATCACGCGGCGGGCCGAGACGGCGGAGATCGCGCCGGGGATCGGCAAGACGCTGGAGAAGGTCGTCGCGGACGGCGGCCACCGCCGGGTCGTGGACCTCGTGTGCGCGCGGGCGTACGACTGGCTGGTCACCCACGCCGAGTCGGTGGAGGCGGCGGTACAGGGCGGGGCGCCGGGCTGGACCCCGAGGTTCGTGGACCGCAAGATCGGCGACCGCGTCTACAAGGAACTGCTCCGCTTCGTCCAGGAGATGCGGGACATGCCGGAGCACCCGGCGCGCGGGGCGGTGGACCGTTTCCTCGCGGACTTCGCGGCGGACCTCCAGTCGGACACGGAGACGCGGGCGCGGGTGGAGCGCCTGAAGTCGGAGATCTTGCAGCGGGAGGAAATCCAGGACGTGATCGCCTCCACCTGGACGGCGGTCCGCTCGATGATCATCTCGGCGGCGGAGGACGAGCGGAGCGCGCTGCGCCTGCGGGTCCGTTCCTCGCTGATGTCCCTGGGCGCCCGGCTGGCCACGGACGGCCGCCTCCAGGACAAGGTGGAGGGCTGGATCGAGGGCGCGGTGGTGTACGTGGTCACCACGTACCGGACGGAGATCACCTCGCTGATCACGGACACGGTGGCGGGCTGGGACGCGGAGCACACCTCGCGCAAGATCGAGGCCCACATCGGCCGCGACCTCCAGTTCATCCGCATCAACGGCACGGTGGTCGGCGCGCTGGCGGGCCTGCTGATCTATACGGTGTCGCGGGCGTTCGGCGCGTAGCGGAGCGGGGGCCGGCCGGGCACGGTCGGCTGCGCCCCACGGACGCCCCGCCCCCGGGCGTGGTCAGCGGCGCCGGGCGAGATGGACGACCACGTCGGCGACGATCTCGACGCGGGCCGGCAGGACCCGCGCGATCCGGCGGAACACTTGCTCCCGCTCGTCGGCCGGCAGTACGAGATAGGCCGAAACGGTGGAGAGGTAGCCGATGTAGTCCTCGGCGCTCATCGTCAAGCGGCGGTCGACCACTGCCTGCCGCACATCGGTGAACCAGGCGGAGGCGGACCGCTGGAGCTCCGTCCCCGGCCACTGCAGGGCGCCCTCGGGCGGTGTCCCGTCCGGGGACGGGATCTCGTCGCTCTCCAAGAACGGCGCCCGTGCCGCACGAACGGCTTCCGTCACGGCCGGGTCGACCGGCTGCACCTGCCCGCCCGCCGGGCGAAAACGCCCGCGGGCTCCAACAGGGAGGCCACCCGTGCCCACCGGCCCTCCGGGTCGGTCCAGTGCAGCGCCGCCACCGCGTAGACCAACCCGTACCGGCGGCGGCCCGCGCGCAGGTCCTCGAGGGAGGCCCGTACCGTCCTGACGCTCGCCGGCACGTGCCTGCGCAACTCGGCGAGCATGGCCCCGTCCGGGTCGGTCGCGGTGACCGCGATCCCCTGTGCGGCGAACAGGCGGGTCGCTTTGCCGGTCCCCGCCCCGATTTCGAGGGCGCTCCGAACCGGACCCCCGGCGTACTCCCGCACGAGGTCGAACAGTTCCACGGGATACCCCGGCCGGAACCGCTCGTACGCTTCCGCCCTCTCTCCGAAGCTCAGTGCGCGATCAGGCATGCCGGAGATCCTGGCACGGACGGGTGCCACACGGGCCGGGGACGGCGGGGGACGGCCGGGGGACGGCCGGGGATGGCCGGGGATGGCCCGGGGACCACGCCGGGGGCCCGGCGCCGGTGGGGGTTCAGCCCCGGTCTGCGACGGCCCAGGACGCGGCGGCGACCACGCCCGCGGCGCCGATGACGGCCGGCCAGGCGCCGACCTTCTTCGCCAGCGGGTGCGCACCGGCGAACCCGGCGAGGTACAGCGCACCGAGCCCGGCCGCGGCGGGGGCGCCGCCGCGCTTGTGCCACTCCCGCCCGGCGACGATGCCCGCGGCGCCGAGCACGACACCGCCGAGCGGCCGCTTCTTGGTCCACCGCGCGACGGCGTAACCGCCGACCAGACCGGCGGCCGCCACTGCAGAGCTCGGTACCCGTGCCATGCTGTCCAACTCCCTCACCTCATCGGTTCATCGGTTCATACGCGCACACCTACTCGCCCCCCGAGGCTAACTCGCCCCCTTGACCACCCGTCGGGCCCCCACCGCTCCCAACACCAGTACGGCCCCGCCGATCACCGGATCCGGTACCGCGTCCCGTACACCGCGCGGCAGCACCGCCACCACGCCCAACACGAGCAGAAACGCGAGCCCGGCCCCGCGGGCGGCCCGAAGCAGTCTGTCCACGTGCTGCTCAACGCGGCCGCCCGGCCGCCCGACACGGACCGCACCGAGGGGATTTGTCGCACACTCGCCGGATCCGCGCGATGTCTGCTGAGGGAACCTGATGGGCATAAATTCAATCTCCCACCCAAAGGGGCAAACCACCTCGCCCCCTCCCGCCCACCGCACCTCTCCCACCCCTCATCCCTCCCCACCCACATCAGGAGCCAGGACATCGTGATTTGCTACGGACAGGCCGTCCTCGACCTCGCGGACGAACTGGTCGACGCCTACGCCGACGTCTTCTCCGCCCCACCGTGGAACGAAGACGAAGAAACCATTCGCCAGTTCGCCACCCGCCTCCCGGCGGACGCCCGGCGCCGTGGCTTCCGTACCGCCTTCATCCAGTCCGCCACGGGCATCGACGGCTTCGCGACGGGCTGGATCACCCCGGTGGCCTTCCCGAAGAACCGTGCGTACGCCCAGGTCGCGGCGCAGCTCGGGTCGGCCCGGGTCAAGGAACTCCTCACCGGGGCGCTGGAGATAGACGAACTCGCGGTACGCCCCTACGCGCGCGGCCGCGGCACCGCCCGGGACCTCCTCACCGAGATCACCACCGACGCCCCGGACCGCCGCGCCTGGCTGCTGACCAGCCGCCTGGCCAAGAACACGGTGGCCACGTACCGCCGCCTGGGCTGGCACGAGGTCGCGCCGCTGCCCGGCACGGAGACGGGCGTCATCGTCTTCCTGTCCCCGGACCACCCGAACCGGGCGGCGTAGCCGGGCGGCCACCTCCCGGACCTTGCCCGGACGACCGGCCCGCCGGAACGGAACTCGCATCCGGACGGCGACCCCCGAGGGCCGTACGGGCCCTGCCTTCGCGGAGCGGCCGAGCAGGCCCGAAGAAGGAATGCGTCATCCCTACGGCTGCCCGCCCGACCCCTGGGCCGAGCCCGGGGAGACCCGGGCCCCGGCCGCATGCCTCGGTCGGGACCGAGCCCGTCGTCCACGACGCGAGCGGCGGCCGGCGCCCCATCCATGCGCCATGCGCCATGCGCCACCGTGCGCCGCGAAACGCCACCGACCGGCGCGGGACACGCCGTGAGGGGCGCCCGAAGGCAGTCTCGAAACATGGCCCGGCGGGGCGTCCGATCCACGCGGGCGGGGCATACCGCGCCCATGAACCCCACCACAGGCACCACCCACCCGATGCCCCAGGCCCATGCGGCGTCCGCCACACGCCCGGCACATGCGACGCCCGCCAGACGCCCGGACCGTGCGGCGTCCGCCACGCGCCCGGCCTACGCGGCGTCCGCCACGCGGCCGGCGCCGTCCAGGCCCGCCACCCGGTCCGGCCAGACCTTCCGGGCCACCCCTAATCCGCCCCCCAGCCCTACCCCAACCCCCAGCCCTACCCCAACCCCCAACCCCAACCCCACCGCCCGGCGTCAGCTCAACCTCGCCACGCGCCACCAACTCACCACCACCGCCGGCATCCCACCCGGCACGATCACCTCCCGCACCCGCCCCGGCGGCCCCTGGCAGCGCCTGCTGCCCCGGGTCTACCTCCTCCAGACCGGCCCCCCGGACCAGCGCCAACGCGCCCTCGCCGCCGTCCTCTACGCCGCCGAGCCCGGCTCCGACCCGCTCTCCGGCGACACAGCCGCCCTCACCGGCGGCGCGGCCCTCGCCCTGCTCGGGATCCGCGAAGCCCCGTACGCGCCGGCCGACGTCCTGATCCGCGCCCCGCGCAAGCTCGCCGGCTCACGGGAGGTTCGGCCCTTCCCGACGGCCCGCTGGCCCCGCACCATCACCGTCTCGGGCATCCCGAGCACCCGCCCGGTGCGCGCGGCCGCCGACTTCGCGGCCCGGACCGATGAGCCGACGGACCGGATCCGCTCGGTCCTCGCCCAGGTCGTCCAGTCCGGCTGGTGCCACCCGCAGGACCTGCACGCCGAACTCCGCGCCGCCCGCCTCCTGACCCGCCCCGCGATCCGCGCGGCGGCCGCGGAACTCCTCGCCGGAGTCCGCTCGGTAGCCGAGGCCCGGGCCCGCGACACCCTCTCGGCCACGGACCTCCCGACGCCCCTGTGGAACGCCCGCCTGCACACCCCGGACGGCACGTTCCTGGCGAGCCCGGACGCCTACTGGCCCGACGAGGGCGTGGCCCTGGAGATCGACTCGGCGGAGTACCACTACACCCGCGACTCCTGGCACGCCACCCTCCACCGCCGCCTCCGCCTTGAGTCCCACGGCATCCTGGTGGTCAGCGCCACCCCCTCGATGATCAGAGACACCCCGACGGAAGTAATCGCAGCCCTCCGCGCCCTCCTCACCCTGACCACCACCCGCCCCGCTCCACCCACGGCCCTGGCCCGCGGCCATGTCCAACTGGAGCTTCCCGTGCCCTGACAATGACGAGGTGGAAGCCTTTGAGAGCACTCCAGGCGACCGTGCTCGTATGAGCCGGCAGAAGAGCAAGAACACCGGGATCGAAATGACCCTGCGGCGAGCCTTGCACGCGGCGGGCTTGCGATACCGAGTCCATCGCCGACCGGCGAAGGGAGTACGACGCGAAGCCGACATCGTCTTCGGTCCCGCACGGGTCGCCGTCTTCGTCGACGGCTGCTTCTGGCACGGATGTCCCGAGCACGTGACGTGGCCCCGACGGAATGCCGACTTCTGGCGATCCAAGATCGAGGGCAACCGGGCGCGCGACCGCGACACCGACGCGCGCCTCGCCGAGTCCGGCTGGCTATCGCTCCGAGTGTGGGAACACGAGAGCCCGGACGAAGCCGCCGTCCGCATCGCCGAGGCGGTCGCGGAACGGCGGGCCGTCCCACGCCCCGTACCGCGGAGAGTTGATCAGCCTGCCCCGTGGCAGTCGCCGTAAGGCCTGCCCGAAGTGCACCAGCAGGCGTTCGTGCTCGTCGGGGGCCACGGGGTGGCTTTGCCTCGGGCGGCCAGGGTGGTGGCGTATTCCGCCAGGAGGGACGGGGAGGACGGGGAGGTCTTCTCCGAGGCTGCGAAGGCTTCGTACGAGGGGACGCTGGCCGTGACGATGCCGAGGTTCGTGGTGCCCGAGGCGGCCAGGGTGCGGAGGGAGGCTTCCACCTGGGCCAGGTGGGCGTCGTGGGAGGGGTACTCCGCGGACAGGGTGGGGTACGACGTCAGGAGTTCCGCCAGTTCGCGGGCCGGCCAGTGGAGGATGGCCACCGGGAAGGGGCGGGAGAGCGCGGCGCGGCGGTCGCCGAGTTCGGCGCGCAGGCGGGCGATCTCGGCGCGGAGTTCGGCGGGGTCGTCGGAGCCGAGGGCCCAGATGCGCTTGGGGTCGTGGAGTTCGTCCAGCGGGATCGGGCCGATGTGGCGGGTGTCCGCGACCATGTCCCAGTCGTCGTGGGGGAGTCCGAGGAGGCGGCGTACGCGGTGGCGGCCCGTGAGGAGCGCGGTCGTGGCCGGGGTGAGGGGGGTGTTGTCCGGGGCCAGGAGGGTGGCCGCCTCGGTGAAGCACTCGTGGGAGGCCTCGAGTTCGTCGTGGGCCTCCAGGGCCTCCGCGATGACCTCCCAGGGGGCGGGGTCCGAGGGGGCCGCCGCGCGGATGCCCTGGATGAGGGCGCGGGCCTCGGGCTCGTGGCCGTACTCCCAGAGGTTGGCCGCCTGGAGGGCCTTGATGAGGGACGGGTCGTCCGTCGTGTCCGAGGCCAGGAGTTGGTCGTAGAGGGCGCTCGCCCGCTCGCGTTCGTCGGCCAGTTCGAGGTGGGCCGCGGCCTGGAGGAGCAACGGCTCCTGGTCCTCGGGGTAGCGGGTCGCCGTGCGGATGAGGCGCTCGGCTTCGGCGATGTGCTCGGCAGGCGTGTCGGGGCGCATGGTTTGCAGCGTACTGCCGCTGGTCAGTTGAGGGGGGAGGACTTAGGGTGCCGCCCGTGCGAGATCGCGTGCGGGTCGTGGTGCAGGGGAAGGGCCGGCTGTCGCGCCGGGCCGGTATCGCGGGGGCGTTGTGGGCGGCCGGAGAACTGGCCGTCACCGTGGGCGTGGTGGTGATGTTGCTGGTGGTGCACCAGGTGTGGTGGACCAATCGGCAGGCGCTGAGTGCCGCGCACGAGGTGGTGAGAGAGCTGGAGGAGGGCGGGTGGGCCCCCGTGCCAGAGGATGGTGCGGAGGAGGATCCGGCCGCCGCCGCTTCTGCCGTCGGGCCGTCCGACGAGCCGGACGATGCCGGGTCCTCGGGCGACGTACCCGGCAACCTCGGGCCGCGCACCGCCAAGCCGCCGCCGCGGGAGTCCGCGTACGGCATCCTGCGCATTCCTCGCCTCGGCGTCGCCGTGCCCGTCGCGCAGGGCGTGGACAAGCGGTCCGTGCTCGACAAGGGGTACGCCGGGCACTACACCGGGACCGCGCAGCCCGGGGCCGAGGGGAACTTCGCGCTCGCCGGACACCGCAACACGCACGGGGAGCCCTTCCGTTACATCAACCGGCTCAGGGCCGGGGACGAGCTGATCGTGGACGTGCGGGGCAAGCGGTACGTGTACCTGGTCGGGCAGACGCTGGCGGAGACGACCGAGCGCGACACCGGGGTGATCGCGCCCGTGCCGCGCAGCACCGTCACGCCGGGGGCCGGGTACAGCGAGCCCGGCGCGTACATCACGCTGACCACCTGCACGCCCGAGTACAGCTCCAAGTACCGGCTCGTGGTGTGGGGGACCCTCAAGCGCTAGTGGGTGGGCTGACGGGCCGTAGGGTGGGGCGGTGCGTCGAAAGAGGATGAAACGTCCGCAGTTGGTGTGGCTGGCCGTGCCGTTCG
The DNA here is from genome assembly GCF_042880975.1 of Streptomyces sp. NPDC058289. Classification (NCBI taxonomy): domain Bacteria; kingdom Bacillati; phylum Actinomycetota; class Actinomycetes; order Kitasatosporales; family Streptomycetaceae; genus Streptomyces; species Streptomyces sp. NPDC058289. The sequence goes on along the minus strand of NZ_JBHVYI010000012.1, from coordinate 102,489 downwards.
TCTTGTTCGTCGGAGCGCTGCCGCTCGCGAACCGGGTGGAGCCGGCGCTGGGCGGCGTACCGTTCCTGCTCCTCTGGTTCATCGGGGCGACCCTGCTGACCCCGCTCGCGGTCTGGCTGACCTGGCGCGGTGATCACCGATGAGCCACGCGGCCGTCGCGACCACCGTCTTCGGCGTGTTCATGGTGGCCACCGTCGCGCTCGGACTGCTCGCCGTGCGCGGGCGCGGCGGGGGCGGCGGCGGGCTCGCCGAGTGGTCGGTGGGCGGGCGCTCGCTCGGCACCGTGTTCATCTGGGTCCTGATGGCGGGCGAGGGGTACACGAGCTTCAGTTACCTCGGCGCGGCCGGCTGGGGCTACAACTACGGCGCCCCCGTGATGTACGTGGTCGCGTACATGTCCTGCGGCTACGCGGTCGGTTACGTCGTCGGGCCCGTGCTGTGGGACTACGCGCGCCGCCACGGCCTCGTCGGCATCACCGACATGGTGAGCCACCGGTACGGGCGCCCCTGGCTCGGCGCCGCGGTCGCGGTGCTCGCGACCGTCTTCCTGCTCCCCTACATCCAGCTCCAGATCACCGGAATGGGTGTGGTGGTCTCGACGGTCACCTACGGGGCGGTGTCCCTGGAATGGGCCTACTTCATCGCCTTCGCCGTCACCACCGGCTTCGTCGTCGTCAGCGGGCTGCGCGGCAGCGCGTGGGTGTCCGTGCTCAAGGACGTGCTGGTCATCGGCACCCTGGGGTTCCTCGCCGTCTACGTGCCGATGCACTACTTCGGCGGCTACGGGGAGCTCTTCGACCGGCTCACGGCGGAGCGCCCGCAGTGGCTGACGCTGCCCGGCGCCGGGAGCGGCGAGGGCGGCAGGGGCGAGCTGGGAGTGGGGTGGTTCGCCTCGACCACCGTGCTGAACGCGCTGACCGTCGTCATCTTCCCGACCACGGTGGCGGGGTACCTGGGCGCGCGGAGCGCCGACGCGCTGCGCCGCAACGCCATCCTGCTGCCCGCGTACAACGTGCTGCTCTTCGTGCCGATGCTGCTGGGCATGGCGGCGCTGTTCGTCGTACCGGGGCTGACGGGCGCCGAGTCCAACCTCGCGCTGTTCAAGCTGGTCGTGGACTCCCTGCCCGCGTGGGCGGTGGGGGTGATCGGGGTGGCGGCGGCGCTGTCTTCGATCGTGCCGATGGCGGTGTTCATGCTGGTCATCGGCACGATGTGGGGGCGCAGCGTGCTCTCGCTCGCGCCGCGCTGGAGCTCGGGCGAGCGGCAGAAGCTCGCCTCGCAGGTGGTCGTGGTGGCGGCCGGGACGATCGCGCTGGTGATGACGTACACGGCGCCGAACACGCTGGTCAGGCTCTCGCTCGTGTCCTACGAGGGCATGGCGCAGCTGGTGCCGATGCTGCTGCTGGGTCTGGTGTGGCGCAGGCTCACGACGGCGGCCGCGGTGTGCGGGCTGGCCGCGGGGGTCGCGGTGGTCTGCGGGCTGGTCTTCACGGGCCGCGACCCGGTGTGGGGCGTGAACGCGGGCATGGTCGCCCTCGCGGTGAACCTGGCGGTCGCGCTGGCGGTGACCTGGCTCGGGCCGCGGGAGGGGGCGCGGAGCGGGGCGGGTGACCCCCGGCCGGACGAGGAGGTGCTGGCGCGTGATCCGCTGCCCGGGGCCGGGGATCAAAACGAGGCCCCGTCCGTTGTCAGTGCGCGAGGTTAGTATCGATCGCGAGTACGAGTACGAGTACGGGGTGCGAGTCGCGGATCTCTTACGGGAGTTCGTGCGCGGGAGCAGCGGGAGGGGGCGGTTCGTATGGCAGAGCACAGCGGGCTTCGCCCCGTGCGGTTCCGGATTGCAGTGCCGTCCGCGCGACTGGTGGCGCTGCTGGCCTCGCTCCTGGTGCTCGGCGGCTTCCTCGGGCTGTTCGCCGGGGAGGGCGGGCTCGGCGCGGTCGTGGTGGTCCTCGCGGCGACCTTCGCCGTGGGTGCCTCGGCCCTGGCCGCCCGGCTGGTCCGGCCGGTGCCGCCGCACCGAATACGTACCGCGATCCGTGATCGCGAGCAGCGCACGGCGTTCCTGCCGCAGCGCGATCCCGACGCTTCGGGCCGGTCGCGGCCCAGGGCACCCGGCCGTCCCCTTCCGACGGCCGCGTAGGGGCGCGCAGCTCCTTCCTCCTGATCACTTCTGATCGCCACACCTTGCCGCCCCTCGCGGGTCGTCACGCCGAAAACGCATCTCTTTCGACGTTCGACGAGTCCCTTCGGAGGGCCCACGTGTCCGTTTTCATCGATCTTGTTGCTGTGCTGGGCCGGCTCCTGGAGCCGGTGCTGGCCGAGTCCGCGACCGCGGCCGCGATCGTGCTGTTCACCGTGCTCGTGCGGCTCGCGCTGCACCCGTTGAGCCGGGCCGCCTTCCGCGGGGCGACCCCGGTGGCGGGCATCTTGCCGGTGCTGCTCCAGTTGCCGGTGTTCTTCCTGATGTACCGGGCGTTCTCCTCGAAGGAGATCGGCGGGGCCGCCAACGAGCTGCTCGGCCACCGACTGTTCGCCGCGCCGCTCGGGGACCGGTGGACTGAGGCGCTCGGTGAGGGCGGCCTCTTCGGCGAGCGGGGGCTCGTGTTCCTCGGGCTGTTCGCGGTCGTCGCGATGGTGGCCGCGTGGAGTGCGGCGCGCGGACGCAAGGCGGCGGCGCTGATGGCTGCCGCCGGCGGGGCTGGGAGCGGGGTCGCCAAGGCGGGCGGGGCCAAGGCGGGCGGGATTGTGGCCGGTGGCGGCAAGGCCGGTGTCGCCAAGGCCGGTGGTGCGAAGGCCGGTGGCGCGAAGGTCGGTGGGCCCAAGGCTGCCGGGGCCAAGTCCTCGGGGGCCGGCGGAGCCGGGGCGGTCGCCGGCTTGACCGCCGAGCAGCAGGAGCTCATGCGCAAGGTGGGCGGCGTACTGCCCCTGCTGTCCTTCGGGACGCTGATCACGGCCGCCCTGGTGCCGCTGGCGGCCGGGTTGTACCTGGTCACGACCACCGCCTGGTCGGTCGCCGAGCGCGCCTGGCTCCAGTACCGGAAGGACCGGGCGGAGCGTGCGGAGGCAGCGGTCAGCGGAGTAGAGCGTTCCGCCATGTGAACAGGGTCTTGCGGATGAGGCCGACATCTTGGAGGATCGACCAATCCTCCGATGGCCGCAACCCATCGTCCGGCCCGGGGCATGCCCATGGGCCGACCACCCTCGACCACGGGAGAATGCCCATGAAGCTGCTGCGTGTAGGACCCGTCGGGTCGGAGCGCCCCGCGCTGCTCGACCAGGACGGGACCCTGCGGGACCTGTCCGGCCTGATCACGGATGTGGACGGCGCACTGCTCGCCGACGACTCCGTGCTGTCCCGAGTACGGGACGCGGCCGGATCCGGTGAGCTCCCGGTGCTGGACGCCGAGGGTCTGCGGATCGGGTCCGCCGTCGGCCGCATAGGCAAGGTCGTGGGCATCGGCCTGAACTACCACGGGCACGCCGCCGAGGTGGGCGCCGAGGCACCGGCCGAGCCGATCGTGTTCCTCAAGGCTCCGGACACCGTGGTCGGCCCCGACGACACCGTGCTGATCCCGCGCACCAGCGTCAAGACCGACTGGGAAGCCGAGCTCGGCGTCGTCATCGGTGCCACCGCCCGCTACCTGGCCTCCCCCGAGGCGGGCCTCGCGCACGTCGGCGGCTACGTGCTGGTCAACGATGTGACCGAGCGCGCGTTCCAGAACGAGCGCGGCGGCACCTGGGACAAGGGCAAGAACTGCGAGACCTTCACCCCGCTCGGCCCCTGGCTGGTCACCGCGGACGAGATCCCGGACCCGCAGGTGCTGGACGTCAAGCTGTGGGTCAACGGTGAGCTCAAGCAGGACGGCAACACGTCCGACCAGATCTTCCCGGTCGGCGAGGTCGTCCGGTACGTCAGCCAGTTCATGACCCTGTACCCGGGCGACGTCATCGTCACCGGCACCCCGGCCGGTGTGGCCGCGGGCCAGCCGGAGCCGAAGCCGTTCCTGCGGGCGGGCGACGTGGTGGAGCTGGAGATCGACGGGCTCGGCCGCCAGCGCCAGGAGTTCAAGAGCGCGTAGTCGGTCCCCGCGGATCGACGCGAAGGGGCGGCGCCGTCGTCGACGGCGCCGCCCCCTTTTCCGTTCTCCGGTGCGCCGTTTTCCGGTGTCCCTTTGCCCGTCAGTGCCCGTCAGTGCCCGTCCGCGCCCGTCAGCGCCCGGACGGCATCCGGCGGCGCCGGTTGACGAGCACGAGGCCCGCGCCCGCGGCGAGCGCGGTGGCGGCCCCGCCGGCGATCCAGCCGTTCTCGGCGCCCGCGCCCGTGGTGGCGAGGTTGCCGGAGGTGCCGCCCGCCGGGGTCGCCCGGTTGCCCGTGCCGGTCTCCGTACCGCCGGTGGTGGTGTGGTCGCCGACCGGCGTGGTGGTGCCCGCGTCCTCGCCCTCGTCCTTGCCGCCCGCGTCGCCTTCTTCGCCGCCCTCGTCCGGCTTGTTGGCCGCTTCCTCCGCGGCCTTGTCCTTCGCACGTGCCACGTGCTGGCCGTTCTTGAGGAACTCGACGCGGTCCGCGGGCGTGCCGCGCAGCGCCGCATCGGCGGCCTTCCGCACCTCGGGGCCGCCCTCGCTCATGATCTGCGTGATGAGGAGGTCGTTGTCCTGGTCGCGGAGTTCGTGCTGCGTGGTGGTGACGAACTCGCGCAGCTGCGCGGGCGAGGGGTTGCTGCTGAGGAACTTCTGGATGCCCTGCTTCAGGGCGGGGCCCGCGTCCTGAAGCATCCGCAGGATCGCGAACCTGTCGTCTTCCGCACGGATCGCGTGCTGCTCCGTCTCGACGAACGCGCGGATCTCCTCGCGCGTTCCGTGGCTGAGCAGATGGTTGACCCGCTCCGTGATGCCCTTGCCCGCGCCCTGCAGCATCCTCAGTATCTCGACGGTGTCATCCTCAAGCCGGGCCACGTGCTGCCCGTTCTTGAGGAACTCCGTGAGCGTGGCCTGCGTGCCCGCCTCAAGTGCCTTCTTGGCCTCGCGCCGCACACCGACCCCGCCCGTGCTGAAGATCTGAGTGACCTTCACCCGGTCGTCCACGTACTGCTGCTGCGCCCAGATGGCGTCGAAGAAGCGCCGCATGTCCGCGGCCGTCCCCTTGAGGGCCTTCTCGGCGGCCTCGCGTACGCCGGGGCCGGTCTCCGGGTCCGCCAGGATCGCCTCGATCTGCTTCCGGTCCTTCGCCGCCTGCCCGTCGCCCTCCGGGGTGCCGGCCTCCTCCTGCGACGGACCCTTCCCCGGCGCACCCTGGTCCGGCGCGGAAGGCGCCGGGGGAGCGGCGGATGACGGCGCGTCGGAGGCGAAGGCCGGGGAGGAGAGCAGGACGGCCGGGGCTATCGCGCCGACGGCGAGGGCCGAGGCGAGACGGGGCAACTTCACGAGAGACACCATTCTTCACACGTGCGACGATCTTTTACTTATGCAAACCATAGATCGACTGTCCCGTGCAAGAGGGCCATTTCCCGGCCGGATCGGATGTATCGGGTCACACGTCTACGGTTCGCCCGTCCGCCGACGACCTGCGGGCCGCCTCCAGTACGTCCAGGCAGTGCGCCGCCTCCAAGGCCGTGACGGGGGCCGGGCCGCCGTCGCGCAAGGCCGCCGCCACGGCCGCGTAGTACGCCGGGTAGTCGCCAGGTGCCGTCCGCACCGGCGCGCCCCCGCCGGTCAGCGGCGATTCCCCGGAGCCCAGCCGGCCCCACAGGTGCTCGGGCTCCTCGCCCCAGGTCCGCTCGGGGTCGCCCGGGCGCAGGCCCTCGCGCAGGGCCCCCTCCTGCGGGTCCAGGCCGTACTTGACGTAGCCCGCGCGGGAGCCCAGTACGCGGAAGCGCGGGCCCAGTTGGGCCGTGGTCGCGCTGACGTAGAGGTGGGAGCGGACCCCGCTCGCGTGGGTGAGGGCGATGAAGGTGTCGTCGTCCGCCTCGGCGCCCGGGCGGCGCACGTCGGCCTCCGCGTAGACCCGTACGGCAGGGCCGAACAGCACGAGTGCCTGGTCCACCACGTGGCTGCCGAGGTCGTACAGCAGCCCGCCGATCTCCTCGGGGGCGCCGGACTCGCGCCAGCCGCCCTTGAGTTGCGGGCGCCACCGCTCGAAGCGGGACTCGAAGCGCTGCACCTCGCCCAGCTCGCCATCGGCGAGGAGGCGGCGCAAGGTGAGGAAGTCGTTGTCCCAGCGGCGGTTCTGGAAGACCGACAGGAAGGTCCCGGTCCGCTCGGCGAGCGCGGCCAGCTCGCGGGCCTCGGCGGCGGTGGCGGCGAGCGGCTTGTCCACGACCACCGGGATGCCGGCCGTGAGGGCGGCCGTGGCCAGCGGGACGTGCGTCTTGTTCGGGGAGGCGATGACGATCAGGTCGGGGGCGGGGCTCTGGGCGAGCAGCTCGTCGGCGGTCGCGGCGATCCGGACGTCCGGGTAGGCCTCGCGGGCCTGGGCGGCGCGGCCCGGGTCGGAGGTGACGACGGTGTCGAGGACCAGGCCCTCGGTCGCGGCGACGAGCGGGGCGTGGAAGACCGAACCGGCCAGGCCGTAGCCGACGACTCCGACGCGGAGGGGGGAGGGGGAGGAGGTGGGGGAGGGGGCGGTGGCGTTCATGGTTCTACTTTGGCAACAGTGTTGCTTAAGTGCAAGGAGGGTGGACAATGGGCAGGTGGACAGTAGGGGTGGCAGGGGTGGTACGGGTGGCGGCGTGAATCTTCCGGTGCTGCGCGGGCACAACGACGCGCTCGTACTGGATCTCCTGCGCGGAGCCGGCCCCGGCGGCCTCGGCCGCGGTGACCTCGCCGCGCGTACGGGGCTCACCCCGCAGGCGGTCAGCAAGATCGCGGCGCGCCTCCGGGACGAGGGGCTGGTGGCCGACGCCGGACGCGAGGCGTCCACGGGCGGCAAACCGCGCACGCTACTGCGGCTGGTGCCGGAGGCGCGGTACGCGGTCGGGCTGCACCTGGACCGCGACGAGCTCACGGCGGTACGGGTCGACCTGGCGGGCCGCGTCGTCGCGGACGGGCGCGTCCCGCTGGACTTCGGTGCCGGTCCGGACGCGGTGGTCGAGGAGGCCGTACGGGCGGTCGCGCGGGTGTCCGGCGACCGGCCGCTCCTCGGTGTCGGCGTGGCCGCGCCGGGGCCGCTGGACTGGCGGACCGGGGTGTTGGGGCGGGTGACGGGGTTCCCGGAATGGGAGGGGTTTCCGTTGCGGGAGGTACTGGAGGGGCGGTTGGGGGTTCCCGTGCGGGTGGATAAGGACACCAATGCGGGGGTTGCGGCGGGGGCGGGCTCCGGAGGGGCGGGCTCCGGTGGGGTCGGCCTCGGTGGGGTCGGCCTCGGTGGGGCCGCTTTCGGGGAGGCCGTGGCGTACGTGCACGTAGGCACCGGACTGGGGGCGGGGCTCCGGCTGGCCGGCAGTGGAGAGGTCTACCGGGGGCGGCGCTCGGCGGCGGGGGAGTTCGGGCACCAGGTGCTGCAACTGGACGGGCCGCCCTGCCGGTGCGGGGGGCGCGGGTGCGCGGAGGTGCTGTGCCTGGACGCGGTGGCCGGTGGCCGGCTGGAGGAAGCGGCGCGGATCGTGGGGGAGGCGGCGGCGAACCTGGTCGCGCTGCTGGATGTGGACCGGGTGTTGCTCGGGGGACGGGTGGTGGAGGCTGCGCCGGGGGTGTTCCTGGCGGGCGTGCGGAAGGTTTTGGGGGCGCGGGCGTTTGTGGGGGGTGCGGTGGGGGTTGGGCTTGCGGAGGGGGGTGTGGCGGAGGGGGCGGCGGAGTTGGTGCTTGGCCCGTTGTTCGGGCGTGGGGACTGAGGGGCCTGGCTCCCTGGCCCTGGCCCTGGCCGTGCCCGTGGCCCCGGGTCTATGCTCCCTGGCCTTTGATCCCTGATCCCTGATCCCTGATCCCTGATCCCTGGCCCCTGATCCCTGATCCCTGGCCCCTGATTCCTGGCCCCTGGCCCCGGACTGGGGTGTGGCTCGTGCGTGCCAGTGGGCTGGCCGCCCCGCCTGGGGGAGGGGGTGCGCGAGGTCCGGCCCTGCGGGGCGGAGTCCCCTACCCGCCCTTCCACCGTTCCCCGGGCGCTGCCCGGACCCGCGCCTCAAACGCCGGCGGGGCTGGGGGGATGCCCCTATCTGTTTGGTCAAGGTAGAGGGTGTTCATTCGGGCGTCTGGAACGATGTGCCTGTGCATGCTGATGATCAGGTTGGCGAGGGTGTCTCTGCGGACCTCGCGGTGCTTCTCCGGAGCGCCGACGACGGCCGTCCGGTGAGGATCGTTTCTTCCGTCTGTGGCGGATGTGGCGGGCGCGTGTTCCTCGTGCTCTTCGACGATGTCGAGGGCGGGGCCGAGCGGATGTGCGTTGACTGCGGCGGCCGCGCGTTCATCGCGGATAGCGAGGAGTTCTGGGAGGACGCGGATCCCGGCGAGGCCGGCTGTCCATGCGGAGGCCGGGAGTTCGAGACGGCAGTCGCGTTCTCGCTCGCCGACGACGGGTTGGTCCGCTGGGTGACGGTAGGGCTGCGGTGCCGGAGGGATGGTGCCGTGGGGGTCTATGCCGACTGGAAGATCGATTACGGGCCCACGGATCACCTCCTGACCATGGCCTAGGTTTGCGGAGCGACCGCCCGAACAGGCTGTGGTTCGTAGAAGGTGCCGTCGCGGAGCATCGCGAAGAGGACGTCGGCTCGGCGTCTGGCGAGGCAGAGCAGGGCCTGGGTGTGGTGCTTGCCCTGGGCGATCTTCTTGTCGTAGTAAGCCCGGGAGGCCGGGTCGCCCAAGGCGGCGAACGCGGAGAGGAAGAACGTCTTAGCCTCGCCCGGGTAGAGGTCGGCGATCCGCCGCATCGTCAGCCCCGGCAGGTAGGCGACCGGGCAGCCCATGTCCCGGGCCACGGCCAACGGCAAGGCGCCGATCGAGACCGGCTGGTCGACCACGACCAGCACCGTTCCATGCTTGGCCTTCAGCTTCGCGAACAGCTCGCGGAGCTTAGGTTCGGTGTTGGGCAGGCGTTTGTCGAAGGCCTTCTTCCCGGCTGGGGTGACGGCGGTGGCGTGGTGTTCGCCTTTGCCGACGTCCAGGCCGAGGAAGACGTCGATGTCGCTGGTGTCGATCACGTGCAGGCCCCTCCATCACGCTTTCGTCCAGCCTTTCCACGGCGCCGAGCTGCCACACCCACGTTACGGAGAGCTCAACCAGCCCTGGGTGAAGCCGGTGCTCAAGCCCCTCATCAGCGGTCCGTCGATGCCTCCGGGCCGGTGACACCACCCCCCGGATCATCAACCGCAACAAGGGGGGGGGAAGTCATGCCGGACCCGAAGGCCGGAGGCCCCATTGCGGAGCCATAAAAACGGTAACGGGGGGGTGCCCCGGGCGCTGCCCGGACCCGGTCCTCAAGTGCTGGACGGGCTGGCGAGGGGTGCCGGGGTGCGCCCGGACTCCTTGGGGCTCGGCCCCAGGCCTCGGTCCTCAAGTGCTGGTCGGGCTGGAGGGGGGTGCCGGGGTGCGCCCGGACCCCTTGGGGCTCGGCCCCAGGCCTCGGTCCTCAAGCGCCGGTCGGGCTGGAGGGGGGTGCCGGGGTGCGCCCGGACCCCTTGGGGCTCGGCCCCAGACCCCGGACGGCCGAAAGGCCCAGGCTGCCGCGAACGCCGGACGGCTGAAAGCCCCCGCCTGCCGCGAGCGTCGGACGGCTGGGAGGGGGTTCCTGGCTGGTGTCCGCCGAATGGGGGGAAAACGGGAGAAGTTGGGCGTGGTGCTGGACATGGGGTCGGGCGTGCGTGGGAGGGTGCGGGCAAGGCCGGGGTGATTGTCGGCTTGTCTGGCAATCGTTTGGTTGTTGGTTGTTGGTTGTTCTGGCGTCGGCGAGTAGGGGTTCTTCATGCGACTGCGCAAAGCCCTTGCCCTTGCAGCCGTCTTCGTGGCCGCCACCGCACCCGCCGTCACCACCGCGTCCGCGGACATCGGCAACGGCGGCGGAGCCCGGCCCGCGCCCGCGCTGCCTTCGCGGGTGGAGGCCACCTGTGGGGACGGGAAGACCGCGCAGTTCCCCATCGGCGCCCGCATCCGCGGTGGACCGGCCGTGTACCGGACCGGCGGCGAGGCGCAGAGCTGGTACCTCGACCTCACCAACACCACGACGACGGAGTGCACCGCCATCCACCCCGTCGTGGTCTTCACCGACCAGGCCCACGCCCTGCGACCGGCCCATTTCCGGATGGAGTTCGACGCCCCCGGCGCAGCCGCCCCCGGCCACGCCCTCCCCGTCAGCCTGGAGCGCACCGACCGGGACGAGATCGTCGCCGTCTTCGACGGCGGTGACGCCTTCTCCGGCTTCACCGTCGGCCCCGGCGGGTCCGTGACCGTCACCGTCCGGCTCGCCTTCGCCTCCGGAACCCCCCGCGGCGAAGCCGTCGCCGACGCCGCGCTGGTCCAGCGCAAGGGCGACGACGGCGACTGGATCGGCGAGGCGGGCGGCTACCGGTTCGAGATCCAGGGCCCGGACGCGGAGACCGGCGAGGCCGGAGCACTGGCCGACACCGGCCGCACCCCGGCGGCCTGGGCGTACGGCGCCGGCGCCGCGGCCGCCGTGGCCGGCGGCGGCGGACTCCTGCTCGGGGCCCGCCGGCTGCGCAAGGGGCCCGGCCCGCAGTCCACGTAGAGGCGGTCCACGTAGAGTCCGAGGGTGGAAGAACCGACCGCCTACGCGCACCACCACCAGCCCGGCTTGCCCGTCCGCTCCGGCATCCCCGAGCACGGCCGCATCCCCAAGTACTACGCCGTCAAGGCCCGCATCGCCGGGCTGCTCGACGAGCTCGGCGAGGGGGGAGTCCTGCCCACCGAGCGCGATCTCGCCGAGCAGTACGAGGTCTCCCGCGAGACCGTCCGCCAGGCCCTGCGCGAGCTGCTGCTGGAGGGCCGGCTGCGCCGCTCGGGCCGCGGTACCGTCGCCGCCGGGCCGAAGCTCGAACAGCCGCTGTCGCTGGCGAGTTACACCGAGGGCGTACGCCGCCAGGGGCGCACCCCGGGCCGCCACCTGATCGGCCTCGAGCGGTTCCCCTGCCCGGCCTCCGTGGCCCCGGGCATCGGCGCGGAGCCCGGGGAGCCGGTCTGGCACCTGGAGCGGGTGCTGCTCGCCGACGAGGAGCGGGTCGGGCTGGAGAGCACGTACGTCCGGGTCGCCCGCGCACCCCGCCTCGACATCGATTTCCAGCCGGACTCCTCCTTCTACGGATACCTCCACGACAGCCTCGGCATCTCCTTCGGCGACGCCGACGAGAAGCTGGAAACGGTCCTCGCCACCCCCCGTGAAGCCCTGCTGATCGGCACTCCGCCCGCGCTGCCGATGCTGCTCATCCACCGTTTCTCCCGGGATCAGGACGGCAGGCCGCTGGAGCGGGTGCGTTCTCTCTACCGTGGTGACCGGTTCAGCTTCACGACCCACCTGCAGCCCGGATAGTCCCGCCCGAAGCCCCTGTAGGAGAAGAAAGAGGACGAATGCGCATCACGGAACGGTAACGGGTCTAGTCCAAGCGTCGGAGGCTGTTCACCGGAGCGTCGCCCGGGGGATCCTCCCGGGTCACGGTCCGCCGTCACCTTGGAGCACGTGAGAGTCATAGTCGTCGGAGGCGGCGTGGTAGGCACCATGCACGCCTGGCAAGCAGTGGAACGCGGCCACGAGGTCGTCCAGATCGAGCGAGAAGCGGAGGCCCGCGGCGCGTCCTTGCGCAATTTCGGCCAGATCTGGGTCAGTGGCCGGGCCGGGGGCGAGGAGCTCGACACCGCCCTGCGGGCCCGCGAGCTCTGGGAGGCGATCGGTGAGCGGGTGCCCGGCCTGGGCTTCCGCGCCGTCGGCTCCCTGACCCCGGTACGCAACTCCCGCGAGTACGCCGTCGCCGAGGCCGCCGTGGCCCGCGCCGACGCCGCCGCCCGCGGCTACAAGCTGGTCACCGCAGAGGAGGCCAGGGCGATCAACCCCGCCCTGCGCGGCGCGTTCGAGGCCGCCCTGTGGTGCGAGCGGGACGCGGCCGTGGAACCGCGCACCGCACAGCTCCACCTGCGCGAAGCCCTCAAGGCGTCCGGCCGCTACACCTTCCTCCCCGGGCGGGAAGTGCGCGAGGTCGTCGGGAACGGAGCCGTCCGCGACGACCACGGCGACGTCCACCAGGGCGACGCCGTGATCCTGGCCACCGGAGCCTGGCTCTCCGGCCTGGTCCGCGAGCTGGTCCCCGACCTGCCCGTGCGCCGCGTCCGGCTGCAGATGATGCAGACCGCCCCGTTCGACGAGCCCCTGACGACCTCGGTCGCCGACGCGGACAGCTTCCGCTACTACCCCGCCTACAAGAGCGAAGCCCTCGACGAGCTCAACGCCGAGCAGGCTCAGGCGCCGATCGCCGCCGCGCACAAGATGCAGCTCCTGATGGTGCAGCGGCTGGACGGCGGACTGACCATCGGCGACACGCACGAGTACGAGCACCCCTTCGCGTTCGACACCCTCGAAGACCCCTACGCGCACCTCACCGAGGTCGTCGAGTCCTTCCTGGGCCGCCCGCTGCCGCAGATCCGGCGCCGCTGGGCGGGCGTGTACGCGCAGTGCACCGACACCACCCGCGTCGTCCACCGCCAGCAGGTGGCCGACGGCGTCTGGCTGGTGACCGGGCCCGGCGGCCGGGGCATGACCTGCTCGCCCGCCATAGCCGAAACCACCGCGAACGAACTGGGCTGGTAAGTACCGTGACCGACACCAACACCCCCCGCACCCCCCACACCCACCGCCTGATCGTCCTCGACATGGCCGGCACCACCGTCGCCGACGGCGGCCTCGTCGAGCGCGCCTTCGAGCGGGCCGCCGAGCGGCTCGGCGTCGAGCCGGGCAGCGCCGATCACGCCACGAAGCTCCAGTACGTCCGCGACACCATGGGAGAGTCGAAGATCTCCGTCTTCCGCCACCTCTTCGGCGCCGAGGACCTCGCCCAGCGCGCCAACTCCGCCTTCGAGCAGGCCTACGGGGAACTCGTGGACGGCGGCCTCATCGCCCCGATCCCCGGCGCCCGCGAGGCCGTCGAAAAGCTCCGCGCCGACGGCCGCACCGTGGTCCTGACCACCGGCTTCGCCCGCGTCACCCAGGACGCCATCCTCGACGCCCTCGGCTGGCAGGGCCTGGCCGACCTCACCCTGTGCCCCGCCGACGCGGGCGGCCGCGGCCGGCCCTACCCGGACATGGTGCTGGCCGCCTTCCTGCGCACCGGCGCCGTGGCCGACGTACGCGACACCGTGGTCGCCGGCGACACGGCGTACGACATGCTCAGCGGCGTCCGCGCCGGCGCCGGGATCGTGGCGGGCGTCCTCACCGGCGCCCACGACCGTGCGGCCCTGACCGAGCACGGCGCCACCCACGTCCTGGCCTCCGTCGCCGAGCTGCCCGCACTCTTGGACGGGGAGCCCGGCGCGTGAGCGGCATCCGCTTCGACTCCGTCTCGGTCGCCTACGGCGGCAACACCGTCCTGGACTCCCTCGACCTGACCGTCGAGCCCGGCGAGGTCATGGCGCTGCTCGGCCCCTCCGGCTCCGGCAAGACCACGGCCCTGCGCGCGGTCGCCGGCTTCGTCCGGCCCGCCGCGGGCCGGATCCTGATCGGCGGCCGGGACGTCACCGCGCTCCCGCCGCACAAGCGCGGCATCGGCATGGTCGTCCAGCAGTACGCGCTCTTCCCGCACATGCGCGTCGCGGACAACGTCGCCTTCGGCCTGCGCGCGCAGAAGGCGCCCAAGGCGGAGATCCCCGGCCGCGTCGCCGAGGCCCTGGAGATGACCGGGATGGCGGCCTACGCCAAGCGCTACCCCCGCGAGCTCTCCGGCGGACAGCAGCAGCGCGTGGCCATCGCCCGCGCCCTCGCCATCCGCCCCGGGGTCCTCCTCCTGGACGAGCCGCTGTCCGCGCTCGACGCGCAGCTGCGCTCCGGGATGCTCGCCGAACTGGCCCGGCTGCACCGCGAACTCCCCGACGTGTCCATCCTCTACGTCACCCACGACCAGGTCGAAGCGCTGACCCTGGCCGACCGGATCGCCGTCATGGACCAGGCCCGCCTGCAGGACTGCGGCACCCCGCAGGAGCTGTACCGGGCCCCGCGCACCGAGTTCACCGCCTCCTTCGTCGGCAACGCCAACCTGCTGCCCGTCACCGTCGCCGACGGGGGCGCGCTCTTCGCCGGGCACCCCCTCACCCTCGACCCCGGCCGCGCGGCCGTCGGCGCCGGCGCCACCCTGTGCGTACGCCCGCACCTGCTAGGCCTCGGCGCCGGCCCCAACGCGCTGAGCGGGACCATCACCGAGGTGCAGTGGCGCGGTTCGACCCACCGGCTCTACGTGGACATCGAGGGCCACCGGGTCAAGGCGGACCTGCCCGAACTGCGCGAAACCCCGGCGCTGGGTGACCAGGTCACCCTGCACTTCGAGCCCCGCGACGCCGTTCTGCTGGCCGCAGGGGTGTCCGATGACTGAGGCGGCGCCGCGCACGGCGGCCGTCCCGGCGCAGAGCTCCGCCGAGCCCATCGCAGGCGGCGCCTCACAGGCCGGGCCGCGCGAAGGCGGAACCGGCCCCGGCTCTACGGCCGACGCAGCGCCCGGGGCGGACCGCCCGTCCGGAGCCTCCGGCCCGGCGGAGCGCGCCCGCCCCGGCACCACCACCCCGGAGGGGCTCGCACGAGGCCCCCGTAGCGTGCCCGGCTGGCTGTGGACCGTGCCTCCCGTCGCCGTGCTCGCCCTGGTCTTCCTCTACCCCCTCGCACTGGTCGTCCAGCAGTCCCTGTCCCCCGAGAACGGGGGCGGCGCCTTCGACGCCTACGCCTCGGTCTTCGCCTCGCACTCCTTCCGCGAAGCCCTCGGCACCACGGTCTGGCTGGCCGTCGGCGCCACCGCAGGCTGCCTGGTCCTCGGCTTCGCGCTCGCGCTGGTCATCGCCTTCGTCCCGTTCCCCGGGGCCCGCGCCGTCGCCAAGTTCATCGACGTCTTCCTCTCCTTCCCCTCCTTCCTCATCACCCTCGCCCTCCTCTTCGTCTACGGCACGGTCGGCATGGCCAACGGCCTGTGGACCGACACCTTCGGCGCCCGGGAGGGGCCCTTCCACTTCCTGACCACCCCGTGGGGCGTCCTCCTCGCGGAGATCACCTACTTCACGCCCTTCGTGATGCGCCCGCTGCTCGCCGCCTTCTCCCAACTGGACACCGCCCAGCTGGAGGTGGCCTCCTCGCTCGGCGCGAAGCCCGGCCGCATCATCCGCCGGGTGATCCTCCCCGAGTCCCTCCCGGCCCTCGCCGCCGGCGGCAGCCTCGTCCTGGTGATGTGCCTCAACGAGTTCGGGATCGTCCTGTTCACCGGAGCCAAGGACGTCACCACGCTCCCGATGCTCATCTACGGCAAGGCGATCCTCGAATCCGACTACGCGGCCGCCTGCGTGGTCGCCGTCGTCAACATCGTGATCTCCGTCGGCCTGTTCGTCCTCTACCGGGTGGTGAGCAAGCGTGCTGGTGCATAGCAAGAGCGGCCGCTGGGCCGCCTGGAGCCTCTTCGGCATCCTCTTCCTGCCCCTCTTCGCCCTGCCGCTGCTCGTCGTGGTGGCCGCGTCCTTCTCGACGCACTGGTCCGGGGCCTTCCCCTCCGTCCCCACCACCGAGAACTACGCCGCGGCCGTCCGGGGCGAATCCCTCCGGGCGCTGACCACCTCGCTGCTCACCGCCCTGGCCGCCAGCCTGATCGCGCTCACCGTCGGCACCTGGGCCGCGCTCGCCGCCGCCGGGCTCCGCAAACGCGGCAAGAGCTCCCTGGACGCGCTGTTCATGCTGCCCGTCGCCGTGCCGTCCGTGGTCGTCGGCCTCGCCGTGCTCGTCGCCTTCAGCAAGCCGCCGCTGCTCCTCAACGGCACCAGCTCGATCGTGATCCTGGCGCACACGATTCTTGTCACGGCGTTCGCCCACCAGTCGGTTTCGGCTGCCATCGTGCGTCTCGACCCCGCGTACGAGCAGGCGGCGGCCTCCCTGGGTGCACGCCCCGCGTACGTGCTGTGGCGGGTCAAGCTCCCCCTCCTGCTGCCGTCGCTCACCGCGGCCGCCGGGCTCTGCTTCGCCCTGTCCATGGGCGAGCTGAGCGCCACGATGATGCTCTACCCGCCGGACTGGATGCCCCTCCCGGTCCGGATCTTCACCGCCACCGACCGCGGTTCGCTCTTCAGCGGCTCCGCCGTCGCCGTGGTCCTCATGGCCACCACCCTGCTGGTCCTGCTGGCCGTCTCCCGCGTCCGCACCAGGGCCACGTACCGCTAGACCCCACAGCTGAACCCCCCTGCCACACCCTGCTGATTCCCCTGCTGACTCCCTTTCCCCGTAAGGAAGTTCCATGCCCGGCAACAGATACCTCCGCATCACCGCCGCCGTCACCGGCAGCCTCGCCCTCGCCGCCGGTCTTACCGCCTGCGGTGGCTCCTCCTCCGCCACCGACTCCAAGGACGGCGGCGAGAAGGTCGTCACCGTCTACAGCGCCGACGGCCTCAAGAGCGACAAGGGCGACGGCTGGTACGACAAGGTCTTCGCCGACTTCACGAAGAAGACCGGCATCGAGGTCAAATACGTCGAGGGCGGCTCGGGGGAGATGGTGCAGCGCGCCGTCCGCGAGAAGACCAACACGCAGGCCGACGTCCTGATCACGCTGCCCCCGTTCATCCAGCAGGCCGACGGCAAGGGCCTCCTCCAGGCCTACACCCCGCAGGGCGCCGACAAGGTCAACGGAGCGAACAAGTCCTCCGACGGCAAGTGGACCTCGGTCGTCAACAACTACTTCGGCTTCATCTACAACAAGAAGGAGCTGACGGCCGCCCCCAAGACCTGGGAAGAGCTGCTGGACGCCAAGTACAAGGGCAAGCTCCAGTACTCCACCCCGGGCGTCGCGGGCGACGGCACCGCCGTGCTCATCAAGGCGATGCACGACTTCGGCGGCAAGGAGCAGGGATGCGAGTACCTGAAGAAGCTCCAGGCCAACAACGTCGGCCCGTCCTCCTCCACCAGCAAGCTCGCGCCGAAGACCGACAAGGGCGAGCTGCTCGTCGCCAACGGTGACGTCCAGATGAACTTCGCGCAGTCCAAGTCCATGCCGAACCTCGGCATCTGGTTCCCCGCCAAGGACGGCGGCAAGCCCACCACCTTCTCCCTCCCGTACGCGGCCGGCCTCGTCGACAAGGCCCCGCACACCGAGAACGGCAAGAAGCTCCTCGACCACCTGCTCAGCGAGGACGCCCAGAAGCTGGTCAGCGGCGTCGGCGGCGGCTTCCCGTCCCGTACGGACGTCAAGCCCACCGATGCCAACGCCGTCGAACTCACCAAGCTCATGACCGGAGTCGAGATCTTCGAGCCGGACTGGGCCGACATCGACAAGAACCTCACCGGGTACGTCGACGCGTGGAAGTCGGCCACCGGAAGCTGACTGGTCGCCTCCCGGTCACCCGCGACCGGGATAGTGACGTCTGGATAACGGGTCTGGACCAAGTCTCGTGCTCGGTCCGGACCCGCCGTACGCTCGCTCGCGTTGCCGCACGACCGTACGCCCGCACGACGGCATGCCCGAACGACCGCATGTCCCGTACGACCGCATGCCCCGTACGTCCCCTGCGCCTTCCCCACGATTACTCCCGGAGGAGTACGTGCCCACTGTCCTGTCCGGACGGACCCTCGCCGTGGCGGCCACTGCCACCGCCCTGCTCGCCACCGGTCTCGGCGCCCACGCCGCGACCGCCGACGAAGCCGCTGCCGCCACGAACAAGGTGCTCGTCATCGGCATCGACGGTGCGGTCCTGGACCGCATCAAGGTCGCCAACGCCCCTCATCTCAACGGCCTGATGGCCCAGGGCCTGACCGCCAAGAGCACCCTGTACGCGAACCCGATGGCCGCCACCTCCTCGGGCCCCGGCTGGTCCACGATCGCCACCGGCGTCTGGCCCGACAAGCACGGGGTGAAGGACAACTCCTTCACCGGCAAGAACTACACGGCCTACCCGGACTTCCTGACCCGCATCGAGAACGCCAACCCGGCGCTCAACACGTACGCGGCCGCCGACTGGGAGCCCATCACCTCCACCGACCAGAACGGCCCGATCTTCTCGGCCAAGGTCGACAAGCGCCTCTCCCTCAAGGGCGACCGCGACGGCTACCGCAACGAGGACCCGAAGATCGCCGCCGCGGCCGCCGCCGAGCTGCAGGGTCAGAACCCGGACGCCGCCTTCGTCTACCTCGGTGAGATCGACGCGGCGGGCCACTCCTACGGCGCCGCCAGCCAGCAGTACCTGGACACCATCGCCCGCGTCGACGTCCTCGTCGGCCAGCTCCTCACCGCCGTCCAGAACCGCCCGACCTACGCCCAGGAGAACTGGAAGGTCCTGGTCACCACCGACCACGGCCACACCAACTCCGGCGGCCACGGCGGCTCCACCATCCAGGAGCGCGGCACCTTCGTCCTCGCCAAGGGCGCCGGAATCCCGGCCGGTTCGGTACGCGACGACGTCAAGCTCGTCGACGTCGCGGCGACCGCGCTCGCCCAGGTCGGGGTCACGCCCGGCTCCGCGATCGACGGCATCCCGGTGGGCGCCCCCGACGACGGCGACGCCTTCGACACCCTGCGCCCCAACCTCCAGGCGCGCGTGGACGAGACGGGCATCCCGGCCGGCACCAAGGGATTCACGCACACCCCGCCGGCCGGCTGGTCGGTCGACAACTCCAAGATGGGCACGGGCGGTGTCACCGAGTGGGCCGGATGGGCCTTCGCGACCGACGAGTTCTGGAGCCAGTCCCAGCGCGACCAGTGGCGCGAGCTGAACGTCCGCTCCCGTGACGTGTTCGCCGTCGCCGACTCCGACGAATGGGACGACAAGAGCCACACCGGCTCCTACGACTCCACGCTCATCACCCCCAAGTGGGCGGTCACGGGCGGCACCACGAAGAACCTGACCTTCCAGACCCACTACCACCACGAGGCCGGCCAGACCGCCCAGGTCCTGGTCTCCTACAACGGCGGCACCCCGTCGGTCGTCAAGAGCTACACCGCCGACGCCGTCGCCCGGTCCGAGTCCCTCGCGCTCCAGGTCCCGGCAGGCGCCACCGACGTCCAGGTCCGCTTCCGCTACGCCGGCAGCAACAACTGGTACTGGACCGTGGACAACGTCAAGCTCGGCTGACGGAACTTTTCGGCGGGTACGGGACCTTCGGCGGGGCCCTCTCGGAACCCCTCTCGGAACCCGCCGCGGGGCCCATCGCGGGGCCCGTCGACGGGCCTTCGCGGCCGCCCGTTCCGTCGTACGGTCCGGGCCGTGGACGCCCCACGCGTCCGCGGTCCGGCCCGGATAAGGTGGTAGAGACCAGAGGTCACAGACGTCACAGACGTCAGACGCCACCGAGAGCGGAGAACAGTCCAGTGGCAGAGCGCAAGCCGATCGAATCCTGGCTCACCGACATGGACGGGGTCCTCGTCCACGAGGGGATCCCGATCCCCGGCGCCGACGCCTTCATCAACCGGCTGCGCGAGTCCGGCAAGCCGTTCCTCGTGCTGACGAACAACTCCATCTACACCCCGCGCGACCTCCAGGCCCGCCTGAGCCGGATGGGCCTGTCGGTCCCGGTGGAGAACATCTGGACCTCGGCCCTGGCCACCGCGAAGTTCCTGGACGACCAGCGTCCGGGCGGCACCGCGTACGTGATCGGCGAGGCCGGCCTGACGACCGCCCTGCACGACATCGGCTACATCCTGACCGACCACGAGCCGGACTACGTGGTCCTGGGCGAGACCCGGACGTACAGCTTCGAGGCCATGACGAAGGCGGTCCGCCTGATCAACGCGGGCGCGCGCTTCATCTGCACCAACCCGGACGAGACCGGCCCCTCCGCCGAGGGCCCGCTGCCCGCCACGGGCGCGGTCGCCGCGCTGATCACCAAGGCGACCGGCAAGAAGCCGTACTTCGCCGGCAAGCCCAACCCGCTGATGATGCGCACCGGCCTGAACGCCATCGGCGCGCACTCCCACAGCAGCGCGATGATCGGCGACCGGATGGACACCGACATCCTGGCCGGGCTGGAGGCGGGCATGCAGACCTTCCTCGTGCTGACCGGTCTGACGTCGGTCGAGGACACCGAGAAGTTCCCGTACCGGCCGACCCACACGTTCGACTCCATCGCTGATCTGGTCGATCTGGTTTAGGTCGTACGGCTGACACGTACGGGCCAAGAGGGCGCCGCTCCGGATGCGGAGCGGCGCGCCGCGCGTGAATCTCCTTGTTGAGGAGGTTCACCATGCGCAGTGATTTGATCGCTTTCCGTGTCACCGGGGTGGCCGTCGCCCTGACGGCCCTGTCCGCCGTGACCGCTCCCTTCGCCTTCGCGGAGGAGGACTGGAACCGGGACCGCGGCAGCGTCTCGGCCGACCCCAATCCGGCGGAGCCGGGGGCGCAGGTCAAACTGCGCGTCCGCGGCTGTGAAGAAGACTGGGCCGTCGCCTCGTCCGTCGCCTTCGTCTCCGAGGTCCGGCTCTCCACCGGCCGCGACGACCGCCGCACGCTGTGGGGCGACGCGATGATCCGTTCCTGGGCCGAGCCCGGCCGCCACGACATCAAGATCAAGTGTGGCGGACGCGGCGGCGAACGCGAATGGGGCACGATCGAGATCGAGCGCCGCCGGGAGCACCGCCCCAACCCCCACCACACGCCCATCTGGCCGGTCCACGCGGGCGGCGGAGGCATGTCCGAGGAGATCGCCGCGAAGTCGAAGGCGGCGTCCGCGGCGGATGCCGTCAAGGCTGCCGGGCAGGCCGGGGCCGCCGACTCCGCGCAGCTCGCCACGGCGGCGAAGAAGAGCCACACGGGCGACGGCCCGGGCCTGCCGCACACGGTGATCGGCGCCGTGCTCGCCGCCGCCGCCACCCTCGCGGTCGCCGGCCGTGCGCTGACCCTGCGCCGCCGCCGCAGCGGCGAGTGACCGGGTGATCGGGTGAGCGCGGAGCAGCGGAGCTCCGGCGGCTCCCGGCTGCTGACCTTCGCGGCCTGGTCGGTGCTGGTCCTCGGCCTGTGGCTGTGGGGCCGTGAGATCACCGGCGTGGCGATACCCCTGCCCGGCCAGGCCGGGGGACCGGCCGCCCCGGGCCTGCCCGCGGCGCACACCCCGCTGGGGCCGGCCGCGCCCGCGCGGGTCGACGTACCGTCCCTCGGCGTCCAGGCCCCGGTGATCGTCCGAGACCTGGACGGGAAGGGGGCGATCGAACCGCCCCCGTACGAGAACTCGGGCACGGTCGGCTGGTGGCGCGGCGGCGCCCAGCCCGGCACGGCCGGGACGGCGCTGCTGGTCGGGCACGTGGACACGCGGTCGAAGCCGGCGGTGTTCTACGGCTTGAGCTCGGCGAAGACGGGCGACAAGGTCCGCGTGGTGCGGGCCGACGGCTCGGTGGCGGAGTTCACGATCGAGGACGTACGGGTCCACGAGCGCGCGGACTTCGATCCCGCCAAGGCGTACGGGCCCAAGGTCCGCGGCCGGGCCGAACTGCGGCTGGTGACCTGCGGCGGCACCTACGACAAGGCGGCCAAGGAGTACTCGGCGAACGTGGTGGTGTCGGCGTACCTGACGGGCGTCGGCGTCCGCCCCGGAACGGCGGTCTGACCCGACCCGATCGCTTCTGTCCGGGCGGGAATGCGGAAACGAAGAAGCCCCTCGCAGCTTTCGCTGCGAGGGGCTTCTTTGCGTCTGTGCGCCGCCAGGGACTCGAACCCCGGACCCGCTGATTAAGAGTCAGCTGCTCTAACCAACTGAGCTAGCGGCGCTTGGTGACAGGGAAAACTCTACCCCACCTCTGCGGGTGCTCGTGACAAGCCGCGCGCGTTCTGTCCGATTAACCCATGTTTAGGGGTTTTGTCGTGCACGATATGTCTGGGCCAGGCCGGATCTGATGCCCCGCCAGATGCGGTCCCGGCCGACCAGCGACGAGCAGGGGAGTGGACGGAACCGCATGACGATGCAGCCTCCGACGCATGTGTACGAAGTGACGCCGATGGCCGAGGCGATGCCGCCGATGCCGCTGCCCTCCTTCGAGGAGTACGAACCCACCGGCGACTGCCCGTGCCAAGGCTGCGCCCAGCGCCGCCGCACGCTCGCGCGCGCCCGGGCCATACCGCTGCGCGACGGCGGACACCCCGCCGCGCGCGGAGCCCGCCGGGCGCTGGTACTGGCCACCGCCGCGGGGGTGGTCCTCGGCGGCGGCGGGGGAGCCGCCGTGGCCGCGACGACGCCGGGCCCCGGCGGCCGGGTGGCCCTCGACGACCCCGGCTCCCCGCAGGGCGGCCGGGCCCCGCTGCACGGACCGAAGGGCGCCACCGCAAAGCCGGCAGGGCTGCCCGGAGCGCCCTCGGCGGTGCGGCGGACCGACCGGGCGACGATCATCAACCGGGCGAAGCTGTGGCTGGACGCGCAGGTCCCGTACAGCATGGCCGAGTACTGGTCGGACGGGTACCGGCAGGACTGCTCCGGCTTCGTCTCGATGGCGTGGAACCTCGGCACGAACGAATGGACCGGCAGCCTCGACAAGTTCGCGACCCGGATCACGAAGGAGGAGCTGCTCCCCGGCGACATGCTGCTCTTCCACAACCCGGCCGACCCCAACAAGGGCTCGCACGTGGTGCTCTTCGGCGGGTGGGTGGACCAGACGCGCACGCACTACGTCGCCTACGAGCAGACGAAGCCGACGACGCGGAAGCTGGCCACGCCGTACGGCTACTGGAACAACGCGGTCAAGTACATCCCGTACCGGTTCAACGGGGTGACGGGCGGAGTCGTTCCCGAGCCCCCGGTCACGGGCGAACCGCCCGCGCCGGGCGGCACGGGCGGCGTCTCGGCCACCTTCCCCGGAGCGTCGAAGTTCGGGCCGGGCGCCGACAACGCCTACATCACCCAGCTCGGCCGGATGCTGTCCGACCGCGGTGGGCTGCGCTTCTACCCGAAGGGCGTCGGGACGAAGTGGACCGACGCCGACCGACAGGCGACCCAGGCCTTCCAGCGCGCCCAGGGCTGGACGGGCGCGGACGCCGACGGCATCCCGGGCGCGCACACCTGGCGGCTGCTCGCCCAGCACCAGGGCAAGGACATCCCGCCGACCACGGGCGGCGCACCGGGACCGGCGGGCAAGCCCGCCTACCCCGGGGCGTCCGCCTTCCGGCCGGGCACGTCCCACCCGTCCATCACCGCCCTTGGCCGCCAGTTGGTGAAGAAGGGCTTCGGCAAGCACTACCTGTCCGGACCGGGCCCCCGCTGGGGCGAGGCCGACCGCCGCAACGTCGAGGCGTTCCAGCGCGCCCAGGGCTGGCGCGGCGCCGAGGCCGACGGCTACCCGGGCCCGGAAACCTGGCGCCGGCTGTTCGCATGACGGAGGCAACGATGTACCCCACGCGCACGACATCGACCACAGGCACCTTCGAGATCCCCCCGCACCCCACCCCCCGACCGGCGACCCCGCAGGGGGAGATGCCCACGCCGACGGAAGCGACCCGGCCGACGGAGGCACTGGCCGGAGCCGGCCCGGGCGTTGCCGCCTTGGGCGGAGCCACCCCGGGCGTTGCCACCCCGGGCGCCGCCACCCCGGGCGTTGCCACCCCGGGCGCCGCCACCCCGGGTGGAGCCGCTCCGGCTGCCGCCGCACAGGCGGGAGCCGTGCCGGGCGGAGTCGCACCGGCAGCTGCCGCCCCCCGGTGGGTCGTTCCGGCCGAGCACGACCGGGCCGTTGCGGTGCAGGCCGCGGCGGTCGAGGCAGGGTGTGCAGGGGCCGAGACCGGCACCGAGCGGGGCTCGCACCGGCCGGGAGGGCCCGACCGGGCCGCGTCCGCGCAACCCGCGCCCACACCGGTCACCGCCGGATGGGCAGCGGCCGGGGCCGGTACGGAACGGGCCTCGCACGCGGCCACGCCCGACCGGGCCGCGTCCGCGCCGGTTCCTTCAGGATGGGTTGCTGCCGGGGCTGACACCGGGCGGGGCGCAGCCCTGTCGACCGCAGCCGTGCCGGTTGCGGAAGGGCGGGCGGCGGCTGAGCCCGGTGCGGAGCGGGGCTCGCACTTGTCGGCCGAACATGACCGGGCCGCCTCCGAGCCGGTCGCGTCCGGGCGGGTCTCCGCCGGGGCTGACGCCGAGCGGGGTGTAGACCCGTCGGTCGCACCTGTGCCGGTTGCCGCAGGGCGGGCAGTGGTCGAGTCCGGTGCCGAGCGGGGCTCGCGCCTGTCGAGTGAGCATGACCGGGCCGGGTCCGATCCGGTCGCGGCTGGGTGGGTCTCCGCCGAGTCCGATGCCGAGCTGGGCTCGTACCTGTCGGGCGAGCGTGATCGGGCCGCCTCTGTGTCGGGCGCGTCAGGGCGAGTCTCCGCCGAGGTTGACGCCGAGCGGGGTGCAGGCCTGTCGGTCGCGCCCGACCGGGCCGCGTCCGCGCAGCCCGCGTCCGCGCCGGGTGCCTCCGGGTGGGCCGGGTCCGCGGTGGCGGTGCCGTCCGAGGCGGTGTCGGGCGTGGTCTCCTCCGTGCCGGCGGCGGCCGCGACCGAGTGGGCCGCGCCGACCGGTTGGGCGCCGGCGGCCGAGCCGTCCGGGGCCGCAGGCGCTGGCGCGGCCCCCCGGCCGACGGCGGTCGGGGGCCGGGAAGTCGACGGACTCGTTGCCGTGGGCATGTCCGCGCAGGCTTCCGGCGGTGCGCCGCACGGGCCCGTCGGACGGGGCGGGGAGGCCGCGCGCAGCGACGTACCCGCGGCGCGGGCCCAGGCCGAGTCGGGGGTGGACATCCCGCATCCCCAGGACGAGGCAGCCCACGCCGGTGCGGCCACGCTCCGGCTCCGGAACCCCGACGCTGAAACCGCCCGCCCGCACCCGCAGGACGGGGTCTGGCCCCCGGGCGTGTCCCTCGCCGCCGCGACCGCCAGGGCGGAGCACGCCCCGCGGCACGCGGGTCCGCCCGCTGCCTGGGACCTGCCGGGGCAGGGAGGCTCGTCCGCCGAGCAGGGCCGCGCCCCGCAGCACGCGGTCCCGGGCCCGGCCCCGGAGGCCGAGTACGCGGATCCGCACCCCGTACGGGACCTGCCCGAGCCGGGAGATGCCGGTCCGGCCGCCCCGGCCGGCGGGCGGGAGCTGACCTGGTCCGTGCCCGCTCCGGGCACCGCCGGGGACGCCGGCCTCGTGGGCGGCAGGTCTGTCGGTACCGGGCTCGTCGGCAACGCCGGCCCCGGACGGGAGGCTGCGGACGGGCAGGCCGCCACCGGCGGGGCCGCGGACGGCGAGGCCGCCACCACCGGGCCCGCCGCGGTCGGGACTGGCACCGGCGCGGTCGCGTACGGCGAGGCCGCCACCGGCGCGACCACGCACGGCGCGACGGCGGACGGCGAGCCCGCTACCAGCGGGGCCGCTACCAGCGGGGCCACCACCAGCGACCTCGCCACCAGCGGGGCCACCACCTGCGACCCCGCCACCGGCGAAGCTGCGGACGGCGAGCCCGCCACCAGCCAGGCTGCGGACGGCCGGCCCGCCATCGGCGAAGCCGCACCCGACCCGCGGTACGCGACGACCGGCCACGGAGTCGTGCCCGGGCCCGGGGTCGCCGACGGCGCCGACATCACCGAGGTCGTCGCGCGGGCCGTGGCGCGGATCGCCGAGGACGATACGCAGGACCTGCCCCGGGTCACCCCGGCACGCGGGGTCGCGGTGACCGAGGTGCCGGTGCACCTGCCGTTCCGCGGCGCAGCCCACCCGCAGCCGAAGCCGCAGCAGAGCGAGCCGAACCCGCGGCCGAAGGCCAAGGCCGCCGCCGCCCCGGCCCGGTCCGCCCCCGGACGCCGCGTCCCCCGCGGCGACGACCGGCTCCACGAGCACCGCGGTCCGGTGCTGCCCGGCTGGATCGCGGTCGCCGTCGGCGGCATCGCCCTCGCCGGCTGCGCCGTCGTGCTCTGGCGGGCCGGGGCCGTCCCGGACTCCCTCGCGCTGGCGTTCGGCGCGGAGCCCCGCCCCTATCGGGGGCTGCAGGCACGGTTCTGGCCCCCGCTCGCCTTCCTCGGGGTCGTCGCCCTCCTCGCCCTCGGCGGTTTGGGCCGGGGCCGCGCCGGCCACGCCTGGGTGCTCACCCTCTTCGGCCGCTACCGCGGCACCGTCCGCCGTAGCGGCCTGACCTGGATCAGCCCCCTGCTGCTGCGCCGCCGGGTCGACGTCCGGCTGCGCCACTGGCGCAGCGACCCGATGCCCGCCGTGGACTCCGGCGGACTTGCCCTCCAGGTCGTCGTCCAGGTGGTCTGGCAGGTCAAGGACACGGCCCGGGCGACCCTGGCCGTGGAGGACCACGTCGACTACCTCGCCGAGCAGGTCGAATCGGCCATGGCCCGGGTCCTGTCCCAGCTCCCCGCGGACGCCTTCCACGAGGACGCCCCGACCCTGCGCGACGCCGAAGCCGTCGGCGACGCACTGACCCGGATGTTGGCGTCGGAGACCGAGGCGGTCGGCGTGGAGGTGTTCTCGGCGCAGCCCACCCGGATCGAGTACGCCCCCGAAGTCGCGGACGCGATGCGCCGGCGCCGGGTCGCGGCGATCGACGCGAAGCACCGGGACACCGTCCTGACCTCGGTGGTCGACGCGGTGGACGACACCGTCCACCGCCTCACCTCGCGCGGGATCGTGGAGCTCGACGACTACGAGCGCAAGGCCCTCGTGAAGGACCTGACCGTCGCCTTCTACACGGGCCGCGCCGAGTAACCCCTCACCGGCCGAAGCGGGCCGAAGCCGGCCGAAGCGGGCCGAAGCCGGCCGAAGCGGGCCGAAGCGCCGGGCCGAAGCGGGCCGACAGGAGAACGGGTGGAATCCGGGTGGTCCGGACCACCCGTTCTTCCGTTGGTCTGGACATGGCCAACTCCCGTCAATACTGTGGGACTTGGTCTAGACCTAAAACCAGAGCTCGTGAACGGGCCGTGCCGCCGACATCGGTACGGCCCATCCCCACGCGTGCGCACGCTCTCTCCGGACATCCCCCCACGTTCAAGGAGCACCAGCATCATGCGTTCCTTCCGCATGCCCAGAACCAAGCGGGCCGCCGCCACGGCCACCGCCACCACCGTCGGCCTCGGAGTCGTCGCCGCCCTCGCGCTCGTCACGGCCCCCACGGCCAGCAGCCACGGGTACACCGACACCCCGATCAGCCGCCAGAAGCTCTGTGCCAACAAGACCGTTTCCGACTGCGGCCCCATCCAGTGGGAGCCCCAGAGCGTCGAGGGCCTCAAGGGCTTCCCCGCGGCCGGTCCCGCCGACGGCCGCATATGTGCGGGCAACCACTCCGAGTTCGCCCAGCTCGACGACCCGCGCGGCGGCGCCTGGCCGGCCACCCCGGTGACCAGCGGGCAGAGCTACAGCTTCCGCTGGCAGTTCACCGCGAACCACTCCACCACCGACTTCCGGTACTACGTCACCAAGAACGGCTGGGACTCCACCAAGCCGCTCACCCGCGCCGCCCTCGACCCGCAGCCCTTCCTCACGGTCGCCTACAACGGCGCCCGCCCCGCCATGACCACCGTCCACCAGGGCGCCATGCCGAGCGGCAAGACCGGCCGGCACATGATCCTCGCCGTGTGGACCGTCAACGACACCCCGATGGCCTTCTACTCCTGCTCCGACGTCCAGTTCTGACCACCGGCTCCCCGCCCGACGTTCATTTCTGACGGAACGTCAGCTATCCTCCGGCGGCATGCGGACGACGACACCCGAAACCGTCGCGGAGCTCATCGCGAGCCAATGGGGCGACCACCGGCCCGGTCTGAAGTACGCCGACGGCGTGCTCAGCCACCACCGGACCGCCCGGGAGGCCGCGGCGCGCGCCGCGCTCCTCGTCGACCTGCTGCCGCCGGGTGCGGAGCCGCACATCGGGGTGCTGCTCGACAACACCCCCGAGTTCCCGTTCTGGCTCGGCGCGGCGGCCCTCGCCGGGGCCGCCGTCGCCGGGATCAACCCCACCCGGCGCGGCCCCGAGCTGGCCCGCGACATCCTGCACACCGACTGCCGGATCCTGGTGACCGAGCGGACCCATCTGCCGCTCCTGCGCGGCCTCGACCTGCCCGGCGTACGGCTCCTGGTCACGGACACGGAGGAGTACGAGGCCCTGCTCGCCCCCTACGCCACTGCGAAGCCGGGCGACGCCATTCTCGGCACCGGCCCGACCCCGTCCTCCCGGCTGCTCCTCTACTTCACCTCCGGCTCCACCGGGGCACCCAAGGCCGCCATCTGCACCCAGGGCCGCCTGGCCGGTGCCGGCGCCTCGCTCGCACGTCACTTTTCGGTCACCCCGGACGACGTCCACTACATCTGCATGCCCCTCTTCCACGGCAACGCCGTCATCGCCGACTGGCTCCCCGCCCTCGCGGGCGGCGCCTCCGTGGCCCTGCGCCGCCGCTTCTCGGCCTCCGCGTTCCTGGACGACGTACGGGCCTACGAGGCGACGTACTTCACCTACGTGGGCCGGGCCGTGCAGTACCTCCTCGCCACCCCGCCCCGCCCCGACGACCGCGCGCACAACCTGCGCCTCGGCTTCGGCACCGAGGCGGGCGCCGTCGACGCGGCGCGCTTCGCCGAGCGCTTCGGGGTCCGGCTCGTCGAGGGCTACGGGGCCACCGAGGGCGGCGCCTCCGTCCAGCGCACCCCCGACACCCCGCCGGGCGCCCTCGGCCGGGCCGGCGCCGGCGACGACCTGGCCGTCATCGACCCGCAGACGGGCCGCGAGTGCCCGCCGGCCGTGCTCGACCCGCAGGGCCGCCTCCTCAACGGCGCCGAGGCCATCGGCGAGCTGGTCAACAAGGGCCGCAGCCTCTTCGAGGGCTACTGGCGCAACCCCGACGCGGAGGCCGCCCGCACCCGCGACGGCTGGTACTGGACCGGGGACCTCTTCTTCCGCGACCCCGACGGCTTCCTCTACTTCGCCGGCCGCACCGACGACCGGCTGCGCGTCGACAGCGAGAACCTGGCCGCCGCGGTGATCGAGAACATCCTGGCCCGCTGGACGCGGGCGGCCGCGGTCGCCGTGTACGCCGTACCGGACGAGGTGGCGGGCGACCAGGTGATGGCCGCCGTGGCCCTGCGGGAGGGGGCCGTCTTCTCCCCGCAGGGGTTCGCGTCCTTCCTCGCCGCCCAGCCCGACCTCGGCACGAAGATGGCCCCGCGCTACGTACGCGTCGTCGGCGCCATGCCGACCACGGCGACCAACAAGGTCCACCGGGTCTCCCTGCGCGGCGAGGCCTTCCAGACCACCGACCCGGTCTGGTGGCGGCCGCCGGGCGAGGACGCGTACCGGCGACTGGAAGCGGAGGACCTGACCGGGCTCCTGGCCGCCTACGAGGCCCAGGGGCGGGCCGATCTGCTGGGCCGCTGACCGGGGCGCCGGCGGGGTGCTGAGGCGGCGCAGACGGGGTCGCCGAGGGCGGCTCCGGAAGCGGTTTTGAGCACTCCGGAGGAGCAGGTAGTATTTTCTCTGTCAGCAGGCGCCGCTAGCTCAGTTGGTTAGAGCAGCTGACTCTTAATCAGCGGGTCCGGGGTTCGAGTCCCTGGCGGCGCACCTGTCCTTCGGGCGGTTTCCGGTTCACCGGGAACCGCCCGAAGTGTTTTCCGGGTGCTTGCGGGGGCGGGCCGCCCACCCCTCAGAGGGTGAGCGACAGCAGCAGCGGCGCGGCCTTGCGGTTCAGCACGTCGGCCGCGGCGCGCAGCCGGTGGGCGTGTTCCACGGGCAGGGACAGCGCCAGGCAGCCCACCGAGGCTCCCGCGGTGATCGGGACGGCCGCGCAGACCGTGCCGACGGCGTACTCCTGCAGGTCGAGCGTGGGCACCGTGGCCGGCTGGCTGTCCAGCTTCGAGAAGAGGATCCGCTCGTTCACGATGGTCTTCGACGTCAGCCGGGCGATCTTGTGCCGGGACAGGTGGTCGCGCCGGCCGTCCAGGTCGAGCTGGGTCAGCAGACACTTGCCGACCGCGCTGGCGTGCGCCGCCGAGCGGAAGTCGACCCACTCGTGGACCTTGGGGGTGCGCGGGCTGTCCGCGAACTGCGTGATCCGGACCTCGCCGTCCACGTACCGGCTGATGTAGACCGCGGCGCCGACGGAGTCCCGCAGCCGGTCCAGGGTGTCCTGGAGCTTGTCCTGCAGCGCCTGCTGGCGGTCGACGCCGGAGCCGAGGAGGACGAGAGAGTCCCCGATGGCGTAGGCGCCGTCGGACACCTGCAGTACGTACCCCTCCCGGCGCAGCATGAGGAGCATGGGGGTGAGGTGGACCGCGGGCAGGCCGGTCTCACGCGCGATCTGTACGTCGGTCACGCCGCCGGTATGGCGGGCGACCGTTTCGAGTACGCGCAGGGCGTACTGCACCGAGTGGAACGGCGCGGTCGGCTCGGGCTTCAGCGCCACGGTTTCCCCCTAGCAGGTTGTTACCGCTTGCTCTCACACGATAGCCATCAAGAGGCCCGTGTGGAGCGCCTGTTGGTGAGATTGATGGCTCAATCACACCGGTCTGCCTGGATCTACTCCTCTGGCATATGCCAAGGTCATGGGTGGTGTCCGAGAGTGCCGGGAATGCCCGGACCGGCCGCGCGGTTCGGGTTCTTCGTACGGACGAGGACGGACGGGCGAGCGGAGCGGGAGAGACGATGAGTGACACTGGAGACGCGGGGGACGCTGGACGACGGGGAGACGACCGTCCGGGCGCAGAATCGGGCGCCGGATCGGGCGAGGGAGGGATCCACGGGACCGCTCTCGGCCGGGCGCCGGTACCGCTCTCCGTGCTCGACCTCGTCACCGTCGGCGCGGGCAGCACCGCCCACGCCTCCCTGCGCACCAGCGTCGGCATCGCCCGGCTCGCCGAGTCCCGCGGCTACCACCGCCACTGGGTCGCCGAACACCACTCCATGCCCGGGGTCGCCAGCTCCTCCCCGGCCGTGATCCTGGCCCACCTGGCCGCCCACACCTCCCGGATCCGGCTCGGCTCGGGCGGGGTGATGCTGCCCAACCACGCCCCCCTCGCCATCGCCGAGCAGTTCGGCACCCTGGAGGCCCTGGCCCCGGGCCGGATCGACCTCGGCCTCGGCCGGGCGCCCGGCACCGACGGGCAGACGGCCGCCGCGCTGCGCGGGCCCGGGCGCCGCGACGAGGCCGTGGACGAGTTCCCCCGGCAGCTCGCGGAGCTGATCCGCTTCCTCGACGACAACTTCCCCGACGGGCACCCGTACGCCCGCGTGCACGCCGTGCCGGGCCCCGTGCAGGGCCCCGCCGGACGGCCGCCGGTGTGGCTGCTGGGCTCCTCCGGCTTCAGCGCCCGCCTCGCCGGCGGACTCGGGCTGCCCTTCGCCTACGCACACCACTTCTCCCCGGCCGGGACCCTGCCCGCCCTCGACCTCTACCGGCAGTCGTTCCGCCCCTCGGCCGTCCTGGACGCCCCGTACGCCGTCATCGGCGTCGCGGCCCTCGCCGCCGACACGGCCGCGGAGGCCCGCGCGCAGGTGCTGACGGGCGCGCTGTCGATGCTCCGACTGCGCAGCGGGCGCCCCGGGCTGGTCCCGACGCCCGAGGAGGCGGCCGCGTACCCGTACACGCCGCTGGAGCGGGAGTTCGTGGACGACCGCCTCGCGAGCGTGGTCCACGGCACGCCCGACGAAGTCACCGCGGGCCTGGACGACCTGGCGAAGCGAACGGGCGCGGACGAACTGATGCTCACCGCCAACGCCCACGACGGGGGCGCCCGTTTGCGCTCGTACGCCCTC
Organism: Streptomyces sp. NPDC058289; assembly: GCF_042880975.1. Classification (NCBI taxonomy): domain Bacteria; kingdom Bacillati; phylum Actinomycetota; class Actinomycetes; order Kitasatosporales; family Streptomycetaceae; genus Streptomyces; species Streptomyces sp. NPDC058289. The sequence goes on along the minus strand of NZ_JBHVYI010000012.1, from coordinate 70,675 downwards.
GTCGCGGACGCGTACGGCATGCCCGTTCTCGGCACCTGACCCGGCCTGACCCGGCCTGCCCCGGTCCGGTCACGGACCGGGGGAATCCGGCGCGCCGCATGTGCAGTTCGGAGCTCCGTTGCGCGCCTCCTGAGCGACCGGCGGGTCAGGCCGGATGCAGCACCGCCGTGGCGATCTCACGCACGCGGTCCAGCGTGATCCCGGTGCGCTGTTCGACGGCGAGGGGGTGGTCGGTGGGCTCCAGCTCGATGAAGGGCCGTCTTCCGACCGGTCGGGTGTGGGCGTTGGTCTTCAGGTCGGTAGTGCCCTCGGAGTAGAGCGCGAGCTCGGTGCTGAGCCAGCCGAAGTACGGCTTCTCGGCCTCGCGGCCCTCCGTGGTCCACACCTCAAGAGCGCGGGCGAAATTGTCCCTGCTCAGAGAGATCCAGACGCCCCAGGAGAAGACGTCCTGGCTGCCGATCACAGGTATCTCGATCAGCCCCCTGATGAAGAAGTGCTGGCCCTTGATCACGCACTGATCGGACGACAGTGTGCTGTCCGGATCGCTCTCGAAGCCCTGATCCCAGACATCCGGGGCCATGGTCGAGTAGCTCATGGGGAGCTCTGGGTGGTGGTTGCCGCAGCAGGAGCACGTGAAACCGCGATCGTTAGCCATGGCGCGAGCCTAGCGAGCACCTACACAGGGCTACCCCGGGACACCGGGAGGGTGGGGCCACCCAGCCGGTCCGCGTGCCCGCCCGGAAGGCTTTACGGATGTACACCAGCCCGGAGGGCCCCGCACGGGCCGGCATCCGGAGTTTGGCTGGTTTGTTGCTGAAACCTTGCCGGAGGGTGAATGAAGGGAGCCTTAAATCGCTCGTCACCGTGGGTGGCGGGCGATTTTTGGTGTGGTCCCACGTCGCTGACGTGGGGTTCTGGGTCGTGAGTGGTCTAGTCCTTCTTTGGTCCAAACCATTGACTCCGGCCCCGAGTGATCGCTATCACTATCCCCACCTGAAGTCTTGCCTTCCCCTCCCACTTCCCCGGAGGCAGTTCATGCACATCCGTAAATCCCTCATCGCGGCCGCCGCCACGGCCGCGTTGGCCGGCGGGACGCTGGCCGCCTTCGCGGGACTCACCACCGCCTCGGCCGCCGAGGCCGGGACCACCGCTTCGGCCGGCAACGTCAAGATCGCTTACTACGACCAGTGGAGCGTCTACGGGAACGCCTTTTATCCCAAGCACCTCGACACCCGTGGCATAGCGAGCAAGCTGGACGTCATCAACTACTCGTTCGGCAACATCCACCCCACCAACCTCACCTGTTTCGAGGCGAACAAGGCGGCGGGCGACGACAACAACCCCAACGCCGGTGACGGTGCGGGCGACTCGTACGCCGACTACCAGAAGTCCTTCAGCGCGGCCGACAGCGTCAGCGGCGTCGCCGACAAGTGGGACCAGCCGATCGTCGGCGTGTTCAACCAGTTCAAGCAGCTCAAGGCCAAGTACCCGAACCTGAAGATCAACATCTCGCTCGGCGGCTGGACCTACTCGAAGTACTTCAGCGACGCGGCCAAGACCGACGCTTCCCGCAAGAAGCTCGTCTCCTCCTGCATCGACCAGTACATCAAGGGCAACCTGCCCGTCGAGGGCGGCTACGGCGGCGCGGGCAGCGCGGCCGGCATCTTCGACGGCATCGACATCGACTGGGAGTACCCGGGCTCGTCGGGCGGCCACCTCGGCAACCACTACGCCCCCGAGGACAAGCAGAACTTCACGCTCCTGCTCAAGGAGTTCCGCAGCCAGCTCGACGCCTACGGCGCGGCCAACGGCGGCAAGAAGTACCTGCTGACCTCGGCCCTCCCGGCCGGCCAGGACAAGATCAAGTACATCGAGACGGACAAGATCGGCGCGTACCTCGACTACGCGAACATCATGACGTACGACATGCACGGCGCCTGGGACTCGGACGGTCCGACGTACCACCAGTCCCCGCTGCTGCCCTCCTCGTCCGACCCGACCGACGTGATCGCCCCGGGCACCGAGAAGTACAGCATCAAGAACGCCATCGACTCCTGGCTCGACGGCAACGCGGCCTACGGGATCACCGGTGGCTTCCCCGCCAACAAGCTGGTCCTGGGCTACGAGTTCTACTACCGCGGTTGGAAGGGCGTGCAGCCCGGCACCACCAACGGTCTCGCCCAGCCCGCCACCCTGGCCTCCGCCGCCCGTCCGACCAGCCAGCAGGCCGGCATCGCGCTCTACAAGGAGCTCGGCGGCATCGTCGACAACCCGGCGACCACCTTCTGGGACGACCAGGCCAAGGCCTCGTACTTCTTCAAGGACGGCGAGTTCTTCACCGGCCTCAACCAGAAGTCCATCCAGGCGCGTGTCGACTACGGCAAGCAGCGCGGCCTGGCCGGCGCGATGATGTACTCCCTGCTCGGCCTGGACGCCAACGCGACCCTGCTGAACCAGATCTCGGACTCCCTCGGCGGCACCACCCAGCCGCCGACCACCCCGCCGACCACGCCTCCCACCACCCCGCCCACGACGCCGCCGACGACCCCGCCGACCACGCCTCCGACGACGCCGCCCAGCACGGGCTGCACCGCCGCGGCCTACGTCCACGGCACCGTCTACACCGGTGGCAGCGAGGTCTCGTACAACGGCCGCAAGTACAAGGCCCAGTGGTGGACGCAGAACGAGGTGCCCGGCACCACCGGTGAATGGGGTGTCTGGAAGGACCTCGGCGCCTGCTGATCCCCCCACCCCGCGCCGAGCGCCGGCAACCCCCGCACTCCCCTCCCAGGGTGCGGGGGCTGCTGTGTGAGCGCCGCCTCAGGCGGAGCGGCACAGGGCGTGGTCGATGAGGGTGCGCAGTGCGTCCTCCTGGCGGGCCGCTGTCTGCGGGTCCGCGGAGCGGCTGTGCGCGGAGACGGTGACGGTGCGCCGTCCGTTCGTGGTGGTCGCCGCCCGGATCGCGTATCCGAAGCCGCTTCCTCCGTGCCCGAGGTAGCCGCCACCGCAGGACAGGGGCGTGAAGAACAGGCCCAGGCCGTCCCGGGTGCCTTGCGGGTGGCCGCTGTCCGGCGGCACCGGCACGGTGCTGCGCATGGCGGCGAGTTCGGTGGGAGCCAGCAGTTGTCCACTGGCCAGTGCGGCGAAGAAGCGGTTGAGGTCGCGGGCCGTGCCCGTCATCGAGCCGTCGGCTCCGCTGTCGAAGGGGCGGTAGGGGATGGTGGTGTCGACCAGGGGACCGTTCGCCGTGAACTGCTGGTAGTTGGCCGCGTGCGGATGCGGAAGGAAGGGCCACGTGCCGGGGGTGGCGGTCTGCCGGAGGCCGAGCGGGCGCAGGATGCGGTCGTGGACCTGCTGTTCCCAGGTGCGGCCCGTGACCTTCTCGATGATCATTCCGGCGAGCACGTAATTCGTGTTGGAGTACGCCCAGTCGGTGCCTGCCGGGAAGGCGGGTTCATGGCGCATGGCCAGGTCCACCAGCTCTTCGGGCTCGTAGGCGCGCCACCGATTGGCCGAGTAGGTCTGGCTGGTGGTGTCGGGGAAGACGTCGAAGATGTAATCGGGCAGACCGCTGGTGTGCTGCAGCAGATCGCGCAGGGTGATGGTCCGGCCGTCGTTCCCGGCGCCGGACACTACCCCGGGCAGCAGCTCCTCCACCGTCTGGTCGAGGGAGAGCCGTTTCTCGCCCACCAGTTGCAGTACGACGGTGGCGACGAACGTCTTGGTGGTACTGCCCAGGCGCAGGTGCCCGTCCTCCGGAACCGGGCGGCGCGTGATCAGGTCCGCCACACCGGAGCCGGCCGTGACCGTCCCGCGCGGGGTCTCCAGACGGACCGACACCCCGGTGACCCCGGTGTCCCGCAGTGCGTCGGCGTCACGCTGTACGGACCAGGCCGTGTCGGAGGGGCGTGGTGCGGCCGACGCCGCGGCGGAGGGTAGGGACGACACGGTCAGCGCGAGCACCGCGGCTGATAACCACGAACGACGAGAGATCATGAACCGAGGCTAGGAACGGCCGAGGGCCCACAGCCATCCGGCTCGCGCCCCTCGTCGAACGGGTGCCAGCCGGATGGACATCCGCGGTGAGCCAAAGGGTCGCTCGTGAGGACCCGGGTCGTGAGAACCCCGGTCAGCGCGTGCGTACGCCGTCGATGGCGATCGCCAGCAGCAGGTCGGCCTCGGCCGGGCCCTCGGTCATGTGCTCGGTGGCCAGCGCGATGGCGCCGACGAGCGTCAGCAGCTGGGCGATGCTGATCCCGGCTCGTACGGCGTTCGCCGTCCGGGCACGCGCGAGGAGTGCTTCCCCGGCATTGGTGATCATGTCGTGGCAGCTCTCGCCCAGGGCCGGGTCCCCGTCCTGGACCAGTGAAGCCCCCAGCCCGCGGTTGGTCACGGCGTGCGCACCGACGGCGTGCAGCCAGGTGGACAGCGCCTGGCCCGGGTCCGGTTCGGCGAGGAGGTCCTCCGCCTTCGCACACAGGGCCGCCACCCGGTCCTTGAAGACCGCCTCCAGCAGCGACTGCCGGGACGGGAAGTGCCGGTGCAGGGTGGCCGAGCCGACCTCCGCCCGGCGGGCGACCTCCTCCAGGGAGGCTTCCGCGCCGTGCTCGGCGATCAGGGAGCCGGCGGCGGCCACGATCTTCTCGACGTTGCGGCGGGCGTCGGCGCGCAGCGGCCGACGGGGCGGGGCGGTGGCGTCCTTCGGCACGGGTGCTCCTGAAGGCTTGATAAGTGGGGTGGTCCTCCATATCGTAGCGAACAAGAAATGGGGGGCCACCCCACTTAGGTGTGGCTCCTCTTCCGCATGCACGTGATGGGGGAGAACGTGAAGCTGACGCAGCAGAAGACCGTCGTGGTGGCGGGCGCGACCGGCCTGCAGGGCAGGGCGGTGACCCGTCACCTGCTCCGAGACGGCTGGCAGGTGCGCGCGCTGACGCGCGACCCGCACGGGCCGCAGGCCACGGCGCTGGCGCGGGCCGGCGCGCAGGTGGTGCGGGCGCGGATGGAGGACGTCGGGTCCCTGACCGCCGCGGCCCAGGGCGCCTGGGGTCTGTTCAGCGTCCAGCCCACCGTCGGATCGCCCGGAACCGGGCCGGACTTCACCGCCGACGACGAGGTGCGCTGGGGGGTCAACGTCGCCGAGGCCGCGCACGCCGCGGGCGTCGGGCACTTCGTCTTCACCTCGGTCGCCGAAGCGGACCGGCACCTTGAGGAGAAGCTGCCGGTGAACCTGGTCAGCAAGTGGCACATCGAGCAGCACATGGCCGCCCTCGGCCTGCCCGCGACCATCCTGCGGCCGGTGTCCTTCATGGAGAACTTCACCGGTGGATACGCGCTGCGGAACGGAAACCTGTCCACCGGCCTCGCCCCGGAGGTCCCCCAGCAGATCATGGCCGTGGACGACGTCGGCGCCGTCGCCGCGCTGGCGTTCTCCCGGCCCGGGGAGTGGATCGGCCGGGCCGTCTCCCTGGCCGGGGACGAACTCACGCCGGTCCGGATCGCGGAAGCCATCGGGCAGGCACTCGGCATACCGCTGCCCTACGTTCAGATCCCGATCGACGCGATCCGGGCCCTGAGCGAAGACTTCGCCTACGCCAACGAGTGGCTCAACGAACGCGGATACCGCGCGGACATCCCCGCCACGCGCAGGATCCACCCCGGCACGATGGACCTCCACACCTGGCTGGAGCGCACCGGCGCGTCCCGGATCGCCGCGTTCCTCGACTCCGCGCGCACCGCGGGACAGGACGCATGAGCGCCCGTATCCACGGCCCCGGGCGCGTCGGGATCTGGGCGGCGGACTTCGACAACCTCTCCGCAGCCGAGGTCCGCAAGGCTGCCGCCGCGGTCGAGGACCTCGGCTTCGGCACCCTGTGGTTCCCCGAGACCACGGGGCGGGAGGCCATGGCACAGGCCGCGTTCCTCCTGGCGGCCACCCGGCGCATCACCGTGGCCTCCGGCATGACCGACATCTACGCCCGCGACCCGGTCACGGCAGCCGCCGCACAGCGCACCCTGGAGGAGGCGGCCCCCGGACGGTTCCTGCTCGGCCTGTGGGAGAGTCACCCCAGCCTGGCCCAGGACATCCGGGGCCACCGCTACGGCCCTCCGCCGGCCGCCATGCGCACCTACCTCGATGCGCTGGACAGCGCCCCGTTCGGGCCACCCGGCACGGCCGCCTCACCGAACCGCGTCCTCGCCGCCCTGGGCCCCGACATGCTCGCCCTCGCGGCCGAACGCGCCCTGGGCGCAACGGTTCTGGGCATGCCCGTCGAGTACACCCGCGCAGCCAGGGGCATCCTCGGAGAGGACGGCCTGTTGGTCGTCACGCAGCTCTGCGTGCTCGGCCATGACCACGCGGACACGGCCGAACCGGCCCGCACCGCGGCCGCGGCCGCCCTGCCGAACCGCCGGGACCTGCTGCGTGGACTCGGCCACGAGAACCCGGACGCGCTCGGGAGCCGACTGGTCGACGCGCTGGTGGTCCACGGCGGAGCCGAGAACATCGCCGACCGGGTCCACGAGCACTTCGACGCCGGGGCCGACCACGTCAGCCTCCACCTGGTGAGGACCGGGTCCGACTCCCCGTCCGAACGGCAGTGGGAGCGGCTGGCCGTGCACCTGATCGACTGACCAGGCAGGTCTGCACAGTTGCCGGATTCCCCGTACCGGAGCGTGTCGAAGTCATTACGCTCGGCGATGAGTTGGATCCGTACGCGTTCTCACAGGGGTGGCCGCCCATGGTCAACGTCCGCGCTCTCGATCCCAGCGCCTCGCCGCTGGACTACTACGCCTACGAGCTGTGCCGCCTGAGAGAAGCCGCCGGGCTGAAGCAGCAGCAACTGGGCGACATCATCTACTGCTCGGGCTCGCTGATCGGCATGATCGAGAACACGAAGCGGGTCCCTACCCGGGACTTCTCCGAGCGGCTTGACGCTGCGCTGGGTACGGACGGGCATTTCTCCCGACTGGTGGGGTTGGTCCTACGGAGCGTGCTGCCCAGCTGGTTCCAACCGTTCGCGGAGATGGAGGCCCAGGCGGCGTTCATCTCCACGTATCAGGCTCAGTTGGTCTACGGGCTCTTGCAGACGCCCCGATACGCCCGTGCCGTACTTGCGACGGGGCTGCCGGATGATCTGGACGATTTGGTGGCAGCTCGCCTGGACCGTCAGCGGATCCTGGATCGGGCCCGTCCGCCCATGGTATGGGTGGTGCTGGACGAAGCCGCCCTTTACCGGCCGATCGGGGGACGGGAGGTCATGAGGGAGCAGCTCGATCATCTCCTGAGCTTCCGGGGCAGGCGTTGGGTCAGGATTCAGGTGCTGCCGTTCTCGGCTGGTGAACACGCCAGCCTTATCGGCTCCTTCACCGCGATGAGGTTCGACGGCGATCCGGACATCGTCTACTCGGAGGACCTCATCTCCGGGCGCATGACAGCCAACCCAGACACGGTGAAGGAAGCTGCCCTTCGTTACGCTCACCTGCAAGCCGCTGCTCTCTCCGTGGAGGAATCGGCGGCATTGATCATCCGCGTAATGGAGGAACGCTATGGGCACCAGCCAGAACCTGACCAACGCGGTGTGGCGTAAGTCGAGCTACAGCGGCAACACCGGCGGCGAGTGCGTCGAGATCGCCGCCCAGCCCTGCCGGGTCGCCGTCCGAGACTCCAAGCGTCCCGACGGGCCCGCCTTCACCATCGCGCCGGAGGCGTTCGGCGTGTTCGTCCGGAGTCTCTGACTCAGACCTCGGGGTGCGGCGCGGGCCCCTCCGGCTGGGCGGGATCCTCCGGTTGCCCGGGGTCCGTGTCCGCTCCCACGGCGGCAGCCGCTTGGCGGCGGATGATGTCCGCGATCGCCTCCGGCGCCACCGCCCGGGAGTACAGCCAGCCCTGCCCGGTGTCGCAGCCGACGCGTCGCAGGCGGGCCGCCTGGCCGGCGGTCTCCACGCATTCGGCGGTCACGGTCAGGCCCAACCGGTGGGCGAGCTGCACCAGGGCTTCGACGATGGTCTCGTCGGCCGGGTTCGGGTGGGAGCCGTCCTCGTAGCGGAAGCCGCGGACGAAGGAGCCGTCCAGTTTGAGGACGGAGACGGGCAGGCGGCTGAGGTAGGCCAGGTTCGAGTAGCCGGTGCCGAAGTCGTCGATGGCGATCCGCACCCCCATGTCGCTCAGCGCCTGGAGGGCCTGGAGCGGGCGGCCCGCCGAGCCCATGACGGCCGACTCCGTCAGTTCGAGCTGGAGGAGCTGGGGTGCGAGGCCCGTCTCCGCCAGGATCTCGGCCACGTCGCCGACCAGGTCGGAGTCCCAGACCTGGCGGACGGCCACGTTGACGGAGACGAAGACGGGGGAGTCGCTGGGCTGCTCGATCTGCCAGCGCCGGGCCTGCCGGCAGGCGGTCTGCAGCACCCACCGGCCCAACTGGACGATGGAACCGTCTTCTTCGGCAATTCCGATGAACCGATTCGGCGTCAGTAGGCCGAACTGCGGGTGGTTCCAGCGCACCAGGGCCTCGACCCCGCGCACCGCCCCGCTCTCCAGGTCCACCAGCGGCTGGTATTCCACGGTGAACTCGCCCCGCTCCACGGCCGGTCGCAGCGTCGAGGACAGGGCCTGGCGGGTCATCCGGTGCGCGTTGCGCTCCGGGTCGAAGAGGGTCCAGCGGGCCTTGCCGTCGGCCTTGGCCCAGTAGAGGGTCGTGTCCGCGGCCTGCATCAGGCCGGTCGCCGAGGTTCCGGCGGCCGCCCGCTCCACCACGCCGATCGACGCGGAGACCGCCAGCCGTTGGCCGGCCAGGTCGAAGGGCTCCTGTACGGCCGCCAGGACGCTCCGCGCCAGGTCCGCGAGCTGCTCGGTGCCGGTGGACTCCTCGACCAGCAGGGCGAATTCGTCGCCGCCGAGCCGGGCCACCAGGTGGCCGCCGGTGCGCCCGTAGCCGGACTGGTCGGCGCACTGGGTGAGCCGCTGGGCGACGGCGGTGAGCAGCCGGTCGCCGACCCGGTGGCCAAGGGTGTCGTTGACGGCCTTGAACCCGTCGAGGTCCAGGTAGCACAGGCCGATCCGGCCCGTCCCGCTCTGCCCGTACGAGGACGCCTCCAGGGCGGCGGAGAGCCGCTCGAAGAACAGTGCGCGGTTGGGCAGCCGGGTCACCGGATCGTGCATCTGGAGGTGGCGCAGCCGGGCCTGGAGGTCGCGCCGGTCGCTGATGTCGGCGACGGAGAGGAGGACGTCCCCGGTCCCGGGGACGGGGCCGAGGGTGATCTCGGTCCACAGGGAGTGGCCGTCGGGGTGCTTGAGGCGGCGGGTGCAGCGGAGCCGGGCCTGCCGGCCGCGCAGCACCTCCTGGTAGGCCTGCCAGGTCCGGGCCTCGGAGGCCAGGTCGACCAGGTCGGCGGCGGACTGCCCGGCGAGGAGGTGCGGCTCGGAGCCGAGGAGCGCGGCGAGGGCCTCGTTGGCTCCGGCGATGTGGCCGGTGCGGTCGACGACGGCCATGGGGAGGTGGGCCGCGTTGAAGGCGGCCCGATAGTCGGCCTGGTAGTCGGCTCGGTGGTCGGCGCGGTCCGGGGTTGCCGTCGTCGCCGGCGTTACCGGGTGACGCTGCGTCATGGCCGGTCGGATGCTGTCGGCCGCCGAACCGGTTCCATCTGGGGTTCCGCTCACCGTTGGCTCCCGCAGTGCGTGTGAGTGTCCGTGCAGGAAAGTGTGCCGATCATAGAGGTTCCCGGACGGCCCTATCCAGCGGCGACGCCGTGTGGGGCGCGGGAGTTCGGCGTGATGACGGATCGTCGGCCTGACGGCGAATGATCGTTTCCGCACGGCTGTGAGCATCCGACGCCCACCGCTGACCCGACCTGATCGGTCGTGACTTTCCGTAGGCGAATGTGCGAAACCCGGCGTCACCGGCTTGCCCTAGCGCTCACTCGTGTGGGGCAGCGGAACAGGGCATTAGTAAGACAATCGCCCCAAGGTGGATGAAGAGGTACTAATCCACCACCGGAGGTCGATGTGCCGCGACAGCAGACACCCGGGGGAGTGGACCGCTCCCGCATGCGAACCACGGCGGCGGCGCTCACTTCCCTGACGGCGCTCGCCGCCATGTCGCTCGTCGCGGGACCCGCGGTCGCCGCTCCCGGAGCCGGACCCTGCGCGCTGACCCGTACCGCGGCCCACCACTCCCTGGGCCTGGACAGCTGGAACGGCGCCTACCCCAAGCCCGAGCGCACCCTCAACGCGGTCATGGTCTTCCTCTCCTTCCCCGACCACCGCACCACCCTGTCCACCGGGGAACTCACCGCCGACTACTTCCCGGCGACCAGCGAGTTCTTCGAGCGGGCCTCCTACGGCCGCTTCCGGCTGGTCCCGCACCCGCAGAAGCAGTGGATCCAGATGCCGAAGCCGTCCGTCGCCTACGGGATACAGCGCGACTGGGCCCCGGCTGACCGGGCCGCCTACCTGCGCGACGCGGTGGCCGGAGCCGACCCGTCGGTGGACTTCAGCCGGTACGACGTCGTCTACTTCGTCGCCGACCCGGACGCGCCCGGCGTCGACTCCGACGCCACCAAGGTCGTCAACTTCGAGCAGCCGATCTGGGCGGACGGCGCCGACCTGCGGCGCATCGTCACGGTCTTCGAGAAGCACCCGCCGGACCGCAACGTGCTGGCCCACGAGACCGGACACGTCTTCGACCTGCCGGACCTCTACCACCGCCCCTCGGACGGCAAGGGCGACTGGGACACGTACGTAGGGGACTGGGACGTCATGGGCAGCCAGTTCGGCATGGCCCCGGACCTCTTCGCCTGGCAGAAGTGGAAGCTCGGCTGGTTGGACGCCTCCCAGGTGGACTGCGTGGGAACCGGCTCCTCCCTGCACACCCTCCAGCCGCTGTCCGAGGCCCCGCGCCCCGGCGGTACGGGCGGCACCCGGCTCGCGGTGATCCGTACGGGTCCCGGCAGCGCGATCGCCGTCGAGGCGCGGGGCTCCGCCGGCAACGACGGGGACACCTGCACCGAGGGCGTCCTCATCTATCGGGTCCGCAACGAGGCGGCCTCGGGCGGCGGGCCGATCGAGGTCGTGGACGCGCACCCCCAGACCGAGGCCTGCTGGGACCGGTCGGTGTACCCGCCGTTGGCGGACGCCCCGCTGGAGGTGGGGGAGACCTTCACCGTCCCGGAGGAGCGGATCACCGTCGAGGTGGCGGACCGCACGCAGTCGGGCGCGTACACGGTGAAGATCACACGGGAGCGGTAGGGGGATCGGTAGCGGCGGCGGTAGCGGTAGGCGGGCGGCTTCCGTCAGGCCGCCCGGAACGGCGAAGTGCGGCAGATCGGTATAGGTGAGGTGGCCGGTGTCGGCCGCCAGCTGCGGCCGCCCTTGCGTCCGTGCCCGAGCAGCACCAGCGGCAGTGCTCCCGGCACGGCCGGTGCGCCGGTCCGGGCGGGCGGACGCACGGCACCCAGGGTGCCCGCCTTGAGCGGCAGGCCCGTCTCGAGGGAGCCGGCGACCCGGCTCGTGGTGTACGGGGCCCGGCGGAAGCCGGCGGTGTGGAGCGCGGGGTACCAGAGCTGCACCATGAGTTCGCGCGGCCCGCGGTCCGGCGCGTGACCATCAACCACCCCAAGGCGACTGTGTGCGGAAGGACTTGACGAACGCTCACCCCAGAAGGTCTGGACCATGCCGCCTAGGGGTGGGCGCGCGCCGGTCCGCCCGCCTGCGCCGCAACGTGATCACGTGCGACACAACGAAAAAGGCCCCCACTTGCGTGGGGGCCTTTCTCTGTCTGTGCGCCGCCAGGGACTCGAACCCCGGACCCGCTGATTAAGAGTCAGCTGCTCTAACCAACTGAGCTAGCGGCGCTTGGTGACGAGAGAGACATTAGCACCCCGAGCGGCGATCGGAAAAATCGATATCCGCAGCTCGGGTGGCCCGGACGAACGCCCACAGTAGCGCCTCGGGTCCGGGCAGCCAGGGCAGCCGGGCGTCGGGCGCCACGAGCCAGCGCGAGGGCCCCCCGTCCGCGGCCAGCGGGGGCACGGTGACGGCGTCGCCGGGGCCGTGGCAGAGCGGTGCGGGCACGGGGGTGCTCCACTCCTCCCAGGCCAGCAGGGCCGGGAGCCGGTGGGCCGTGCCGGGGGCGGCGAAGAGCAGGGTCCGCCCGCGGTGCACGGCGGCGGGCCCCGAGCCGGGGCCTTCGGCCCAGAGCAGGTCGAGCATCCGGCGGCCGAGGACGAGGGGGACGTTGACGACGTCGAAGGCGGTCCCGCAGGGCAGCACGGCGGGCGCGGTGGGCCGGGCCTGCCAGGCGGCCAGCGTGCCCCCGGGCTGGGCGGAGGCCGAGGCCAGCCAGGCGGCGCCGGCCGGGGTGACGTGGGTCGCGGAGGCGGTCGTCGTCCGCAGGTCGAGCGCGGGGCAGCTGGTCAGCGTCGTCATACGTCCAGGTCTACCCGCGGTAGCGGACCGATCTCCGGGAGTTACGGGAAACCGGGACAGGCCGGGTGGGACTGGGGTATGTTGCGCCCTGCATATGCCAGGGGACGCGGCCGGGCGCGCCCTCAGGCACCCTCGGGAGCGGTGCCTCGCAGCAGGGACTCACCGAACTCGATCATCTTGCGGGCGTAGTCCTCGGTCCACTCCGCCTGCTCCGCGATCGCCGCCGCCGACAGCCGGTCGAACCGCCGGGGATCGGCGAGCTGCGCCGCCGCCACCGCCTGGAACTCCACCGCCCGCTCCTGGGCGGCGCGGAAGGCGAGGGTCAGCTCCGTCGCCCGGACCAGCAGTTCCCGCGGGTCGTCGATCGATTCGAGGTCGAAGAAGTGCTCGGGGTCCGTGACGGTCTCCGACGGCTCGAAGAGCAACTGCGCGGGCCGCAGCCTCCGCTCGGTCCGCTCGGGCTCTGCCATGCGTGTCCTCCTGCTGGACGTGAGGGAAGCTCCCGGGCCTGGAAGTCTCCCGGGTCGAAAAGCTTCCGGGTCGAAAGCTTCCGGGCCACCGTCCATTGTCCAGCTTCGCGCAAGGGCGCCCGAGGGTCGCGATGCATGGGCTAGAACGTGCGTATGACCGATGGTGTGCACGAGACGCTGGACAAGCTCTGCGACGAGGGCATCGAGCAGGTGATGGCGCCGTCATCTGCACCGGAATCCGGAGCTGCCGAACCGTGAGGCCGCGACCGCGCGGCTCGTGGCGCGGGAGCTCGCCGGGTTCGGACTGGACGAGGTGCGGACCGGCATCGCCGGGCACGGGGTGGTCGGGGTGCTGCGCGGCGGCCTGTCCGGGGACCGGGTGGCGGCGCTGCGGGCCGATATGGACGCGCTGCCCGTCCCCGACCGGTGCGGCGCGGACTTCGCCGCCACCGGGCAGGCCTCGCACGCCTGCGGCCACGACTGCCACACCGCGATGCTCCTCGGAGCCGCGCGCGCACTGGCCGACGTACGGGTGCGGGAACGGCTGCCCGGAACCGTGCTGTTCGTGTTCCAGCCCGCCGAAGAGGGCCCGCCGGTCGACGAGGAGGGCGGGGCGCGCCTGATGGTGGCCGAGGGTGCCTTCGCGGACCCCGTCCCCACGATGGCCTTCGGCATGCACGTCACCCCGCACCCCAAGGGCTGGGTGGGCTACAAGTCCGGCCCGATGTACGGGGCCTCCTGCCTGGTCCGCGTCACCGTCACCGGCCGGCAGTCCCACGCCTCCTCCCCCTGGCACGGCATCGACCCGATGCCCGCCGTCGGGGCGCTGCTGACCGGGATCGGCCAGCTCTACCGGCAGGTGTCGGCGTTCTCCCCGGTCACGGTCTCCATCGGCCACATCGAGGACGTCGGCCGGTTCAACGTCATCGGTGAAACCGTCACCCTGTGGGGCACGATCCGCTGCGCCGAGGAGCGGGACATGCCCGAGGTCAAACGCCGGCTGGCCGCGCTGGCCGAGCACACCGCCGAGGCCTACGGGGCCTCCGCGACCGTCGAGCTGCTCCAGGACGTGCCCGCCGTGCGCAACGACGCGGCCTGGGTCGAGGCCGCACTGCCCACCCTGCGCCGGGTCGCGGGCGCGGACCGGGTGGTGGAGGTCGGTGGCAGGCTCGGCTACGACGACGTCTCCGAGCTCATCACCCGCTTCGGCGGGCTGTACGTGATGCTCGGCGTCCAGGACACCGCCCTGGACCCGGCGAGCGGCGAACCGGCGCCCGTCCCCGGCGGCCGGGGTCTGGTGGGCAACCACCACCCCGGCTTCTACGCCGACGACGACACCCTGGTCACGGGCGTGAGGCTGCACGCGCACGCCGCGTACGACCACCTGGCCGGGACGCTCGTCACGCGCTGACCGGCGTCCTCGCCAGGGCGGCGAGCTCGTCCAGTACGGCCGCCAGCTCGCCCGCGAGGCCCTCCGGGGCCCGGAACCCGTCGGCCGTGACCAGCTCCGTGATGCCCGGGACGGCCGCCGAGGCCTCGGCCGGCACCATGCCGACGGCCTTCAGCACCGGCCGCAGCATCCGGCCGGCCGGGGCGCCGCCGGAGCCGCCCGCGCTGTAGGAGAGCAGGCCGGCGGGCTTGCCCTGCCATTCGCGGTAGAGGAAGTCGACGGCGTTCTTGAAGGGGGCCGTGAAGCCGCCGTTGTACATCGGCAGGACGAAGAGGAAGGCGTCGGCGGAGTCGACCAGGGCGCTCCACGCGCGGGTGTGGGGGTGGGTGTAGATCCCGGTGGAGGCGTATTCGGGCTCGTCCAGGAAGGGCAGGGCGATCTCGGCGAGGTCGACGGGGGTGACCTCGAAGCGGCCCTCCTCCTGCTCGCGTGCCAGGTCGGCGGCCCAGCGGGCCAGGGGGCGGGCGGCGGAGGTGGGGCGGACGGAGGCGGAGATGACGTGCAGGCGGATCGGGTTCATGGCGGGCTCCTCACGGCCGGGGTGGCTTTGTTGACGTGTCACCTATGACGTCCCGCTCATGAGACCGCAGAGATGGGTGACGTGTCAACTAGGTAGGTGACGTGTCACGTACCGGTCTAGACTCCGACCATGACCGAGAACGAGGACGAGAGCGGACCGCGCTGGCTCAGCGAGCCCGAACAGCAGGCGTGGTACGCCTGGCGGCGGATGTTTCCGCTGGTCAACGCCGATATCGCACGCGATCTGACCCAGGACAGCGGGCTCTCCGAAGCCGACTACGACGTCCTGTCCGTCCTCGGCTCCACCGACGGCCACCGCATGCGCATCAGCGCCCTCGCCGTCCTGATGCAGTGGTCCCGCAGCAGGCTCTCCCACCAGCTCACCCGGATGGAGCAGCGGGGCATCGTCCGCCGCGAAGAGGTGGCCGACGACGGGCGCGGCGCCGAAGTGGTGCTCACCGAGCAGGGCGTCACCACGATCATGACGGCCGCCCCGCTCCACGTGGAATCGGTGCGCCGCCACCTGATCGACATCCTGACCCCGGAACAGCTGCGCACCTTCGCCGAGGTGGGCGAACTGCTCCGCACCCGCCTCGGCGTGGAGCGCAAGACCCGCTGAGCCGTAGGGCTACGGCCGCCAGACCACCCGGTGCTCCGCCAGGTG
This sequence comes from Streptomyces sp. NPDC058289, assembly GCF_042880975.1. NCBI lineage: Bacteria > Bacillati > Actinomycetota > Actinomycetes > Kitasatosporales > Streptomycetaceae > Streptomyces > Streptomyces sp. NPDC058289. Next base: position 55,151 of record NZ_JBHVYI010000012.1, on the reverse strand, counting down.
GGCCAGGACCGAGTGGTTGGCCTCCCAGCCGTCCGGGAACTTCATCGTCACGCCCAGCTGCACCGGTTCCGAGGACGGGTGGGCGTCCAGCAGCTCCGCTATCCCCGCCCGGGCCACCACCACGCAGGCGTGCCGGTGCCGGGAGGCCAGGACGCACAGCCGGCCCGTCTCCAGGTGGAAGGCCGTCGCGTCCGGGCGGCCCGACAGGGGGTGCAGGACCACCGTGAGGTCGTACTCGCGGCCCTGGAGCCGGTTGGCCGTGTCCACGGTGACCCCTGTGACCCCGAGCGCGGACAGCGCCGCCCGGACCGCCGCCGCCTGGTCCCGGTGCGCGGTGCCCACCGCGATCCGCTCCGCCGTCAGCGGGGACGGCCCGCCCGCGTGCTCGTCCACCGTCACCGTGCCCCGGTCCAGCGCCCGCCGCACCACCAGGGCCACCGCCCGCACCGCCTCCGGGTCGGTGCGCGGAGTGTGCCGGGCCGGCAGCTCCAGCAGCCCCCATCCCGACTCGGCGGCCTCGTCCAGCACCCGGTCGGGGCCCGACCCGTCGCCCGTGACCCCGTAGGACATCCGCCGTTCGCCCGGACCCGTACCGCTACGGAACTGCGTGTACGGGTAGAACGCGCGGGAGACCAGCGGCGCGGCCGAAGCCGGCAGCCGCCAGGACACCGGCAGTCGGTGCTGCGGCAGGTCAGGGTTGTGCGCCAGCAGGGTGGACACCGCCGACGCCGAAGGATCGTAGGACAGGCCCGCCCACTGCTCCGCCCCGACCACGCTGAACGGGTCGAGCTGCCCCGGGTCGCCCACGAACAGCGCCCGGTCGAACAGCCCGGCCACGGCCAGCAGCGCGTCCGAACGCATCTGGTACGCCTCGTCCACGATGGCGTGCTCCCAGGGCTCCACGTCCTTGACCCACGCCCACTTGGCCGCCGTCGAGATCGTCACCGGCAGCCCCGCGAGGTCCCCCGGCTTCGCCGAGAGGACCACCGAGTCCAGGTCGCGCAGGGCCGGATCGTAGGCGTCGCCCTCGCTGCTGTGCAGCCGGCCCACCCTCAGCTCCGGATCCTTCGCGTGCAGCCGCAGCACCAGGTCGTCGACCTGCGCGTTGGTCTGGGCGACCACCATCAGCCGGCGCCCGGCCGCCGCCAGGTCCCGGGCCGCCCGCACCACCAGGGTGGACTTCCCGGCCCCCGGCGGGGAGTCGACGACCACGCCCCGGGCCCCGCCGTGCAGGGTGTCGCGCAGGATGGCGTCGGTGGCCCGGCCGGCGGCCGCGCCCGGATCGAAAGCGGTGCTCACAGGAGGTCCTCGGCGGTCACGGGGTCGGGCAGCGGCAGCACGGGGGCGTCGCCGGTCAGGTGCGCGGGCGGACCGCCGTGGGTCCACGGGGTCTGCTCCGGGTCCGGCAGCTTCGGGCCGCCGCGCGCATCGTGCTCGAACAGCGTCCAGCACACGCGGTCGCCCTTCTCCGGCACCGAGCCCGGCTCCGGGTCCTTGCCGCGGCCCATCTTGTCGAGGACGCGCAGCACGAGCCGCCCGTCCTCCTCCCGGCGCACGAACTGCGCGCTCTGCGGGCGCCCGTCCAGCGAGCGGTAGACCTTTGGACCGCCGCCACCACCGTCCTCGGTGAGCTGCGGCCGGTCCTCCGTGGCCACCCACACCAGCGGGCGCGGGCTCGGCCGCTTCGACTCCGTCCACTCCATGACCACTTCGGTCACCTCGCCGGCGAAGGCCTCGCCCGAGAGCCGCCGGCCCGCCATCACCAGCAGGTCGTCCAGCGCCTCCTGGGCGTCGAGCCGCACCTGCTCGGTCTCCCGCGCCGCGAGCTTGCGCGCGGCCGTCACCGCGTCGTCGCGGCGCGGCTGCGGACCCTCGCCCGCCCGGACCCGGTCCCGGTGGCCGGTGTAGGACCAGCGGTCACCGGTCCAGCGGTCCTCGGCCCGCGGACCGGGGGGCAGTTCGCGCAGCAGGGCGATCGATTCCCAGACCGCCCGCCAGGTGCCCTCCATCTGCTCCACGACCAGCCGCCGTACCGCCTGCTCGGCGGCCGCGCGCTGTCCGTCGCCGTTCCCGCTCGCAGTCGCAGCGGCTCGTGCCGCGTCGAACTTCGCGATCGCCGGGGCCAGCAGCTTGTTGTCGAAGGCCGGATCGGTGGCCGGACCGGCCGGCGGGACCAGCAACTGGCCCCGCGGGTCCCGGCCGAGCTCCGCGCGCAGCGCCCCCTCGGCACCGGACTCCCCCTCCGGGGGGTCGATCCACGCCAGCAGGGCGCCCAGGTGCTGGTCCTCCAGGTTGCTCTGCCCGGTCGCCCAGTGCCGCGACAGCAGGTCCGTCGCCGACAGCAGCATCGAGGAGCCGGGCACCCGCGAGCGCTCGGCGAAGTGGGTGAACCAACGGCCCAGCAGCGGCACCTGTGCGGGCACCGGATACGGGTTCTCCGGGTCCTCCTCGGCGGTCCGCCGGAACCGCATGGACCGCCCCAGCAGCCGTACGTACTCGATGCCCGCGCGGCTCGGCACGATCAGCTGCGGCGCGTCCAGGCAGAGCTCGGCCTCCACCTTGACCCGCTTGCCCGTCTCCGGATCGGTCTCGGTGCGCTCCACCGGTTCGACGGCGTCCGCGTAGCCCTCGATGTACGGGACCACGTGCCCGGCCAGCTCCGCCAGGAACTCCCACCGCAGGTCCCGGTCGCGCGGCTGCGGTATGGCCAAAACGTGCGGCCGGTCCGGATCGGTGCCGACCAACGCACCGAGCGGAGCCCCGGCCTCGCCCGCCGTGGTCAGCGGTACGAAGACCAGCGGACGCTCGGACAGGTGCCGGTGCCGTACGGTCGCCAACGGCTGGGCCCGGCCCGCGCGGACGGCCTCCAGTCGCGCCAGGGTGTTCAGCAGGGACATGCGGTGGCCTCCGTGCGGACACGGGCGGGGGCCTGCTCCAGCGCCTCGGCGCGCAGCCGGGCGGCCCGGTGCAGCGCGGCGGCCGTGGGGTCCTCGGGGGCTGCGCCATCGGGAGACGTACGACCCGAGGCCGCCGCGAGGGCGGCTTCGACCGTGGTCAGCCCGCCCAGCTCGCCCCGTACGGAGCGGCCGAGCGCGGTCACCTCGTCGGCCCCGCGCGCCCGCTCCCGGCAGTGGAAGGCCAGCTCGCAGGCGGCCAGGCACTCGGGGGCGTAGGCGGCGGACACGGCCGACACGGCCTCGGTCAGCTCCTCGGCGGAGCACGCCGGATCGAAGGTGAGGCCTTCGGGCAGGGCCCCGGCCAGCTCCTCGACCCGGGTGAGCCGCTCCAGCTGGCGCCGGGTCACCGAGCGCTCGCGGCGGATGTCGACGGGGGCCGCGGTGGGCAGGTTGGAGAAGTCCTTGGGGCAGACGAGCAGCACGGTGTGCCCGACCTCGGCGCCGGCCACCTTCGCGGCGGTCGTCTCCAGGGCCAGCACGTAGACGGCGGCCTGCCGGGCGGCGGCGCCCACCTTCGCGGCGTCGGCGGCCCCGTCGATCATCGGGAAGGACTTGATCTCCACCACGGTCCAGCGCCCGTCGGGGTGCACGACGACCGCGTCCGGCTCCAGGTAGGAGGGGGAGCCGGCCACCTCCAGCGCGAGCATGGGGTGATCGAGCAGGGTCCAGGCCCCGGCGGCGGTCGCCTCGCGGAGCGCGAGAGCGGTGCGGGCGGCGCGGCCCTGGGGGCCCGCGGCGGTGAGGTCGGGGGTGAGGGCGTCCGGTCCGGGCGGGCCGGCCGCGCCGCCGGATCCCGCGCCGAGGTGCTCGTAGACCAGCCGCAGGAGCTCGGCTCCGCCGTCTCCCTTGACCTTGGCCTCGAAGGAGTTGCCGCGCACGATGGCGAACTGCGACTGCCCGAAGGCGGCGGGGGAGCCGAGGGCCGCCGCGAGGACGGTCTTGTCCACGCCGGCGCCGTCGAGCAGGGCGCGTCGGCCGCAGCCGGGGTTGGCGGCGAGGGCCGCCAGCGCGCGGGCGTCGAGCGGGCGCGGTGCGACGGCGGGGCCGCGCAGGTCAGCGAGCCGTTGCCGCAGTGTTTTCGGGGTACTCGGGGTATTCAGGGGACTCATCGGCTGCGCGGCCTGCGTGGCCTGCCGTGCCGCCGGCTGCGTCGTCGGCGCGGGGGACCGCGGCGGGGTCTGCGGCGGCGAGGCGCTGGACGGGTAGGAGCTCACCCGCGGAAGTCTCCCATCCGCCACTGACAATCGTGGACTTACCGCGGAAACCGGCTGTTCGGGTGGTGTGCGGGGCGGGCTCGGCGGACCCGCCGGACGCGGGGAGTCCGGCCCCGGCGCCCCGGGCGATCCCGGTGATCCCGGCGGGCAGGGCGCGGGCCGCGAGGTAGCCGGCCCCCATCACGGCGGCCCCGGCGACGGCGTCGAGGAAGTAGTGGTTGGCCGTGCCCATGACCACGAGGGTGGTGACGGTGGGGTACGCGGCGCCGAGCGCCCGGACCAGCGGTCGGCGCGCGCAGCTCCACAGGACGACCCCGCACCACAGCGCCCAGCCCACGTGCAGGCTGGGCATGGCGGCGAACTGGTTGGTGAAGGAGCCGAGCCCGCGCGGCGCGCTGGCCTCGCCGCCCCACCAGCCGTAGGCGCTGTAGCGGGCCATCGTGTCGGTGAATCCGTACGAGGCGTCGAGCAGCCGGGGCGGGCAGGTGGGCACCAGGGCGAAGCCGACGAGCCCGAGGAGGGTGGAGACCATCAGCCAGGAGCGGGCGAAACGATACTGCTGGGGGCGGCGCCGGTAGAGCCAGACCAGCACCGCGGGGGTGACGAGGTAGTGCAGGGAGGCGTAGACGAAGTCGGCGGGTATGCCGAGCACCGCCTGTCCGGTGAAGAGCCGGTTGAGCGGCCGCTCCAGGTCGAGGGCCAGGATCTCCTCCATGCGCAGGATCGCGAGCCCGTGGTCCACCGCCAGCCCGACGTCGCCCCGGGCGAGGAGTCTGCCACCCGAGTACGCCGCGTAGACGAGTCCCAGGAGCAGCAGTTCGGCCCACCATCGCGGAGGCTGCCGCCTATTAGTCATACGGCGTATGACGTGCGTGAAGAGCCAATGGTTGCTTGGCGTTCACCGGAGACCTCCGACGGAACCCCGCCCTTCACGGCGGGGAGGAATCGGACTCGTGCGGGGCGGGGCAGCAGGCTGGGATTCGCAGCCAGAGCGGATCGCAGTGCCCTGACCGGCGGATTTGAGCATCACACGTAGCCTCACTAGTTTGTGAGCATGGCCACACGCCTGGTGAAGCGGGCGTTCACATACCGCTTCCATCCGACCGATGCGCAGGCAGCCGAGCTGTCGCGCACCTTCGGTTGTGTGCGGAAGGTCTACAACGACCGCTCCCCGAGGGCGCCGTGCCGTCCACGGTCGCCGTGTCGCAGGACGCGGCCGGGCGCTGGTTCGTCTGCATGCTGTGCGACGACATCCCCGCGCCCATGCCCGAGACCACGCAGGCCGTCGGGATCGACGCCGGTATCACCAGCCTGGTGACGCTCTCCACCGGAGAGAAGGTCACCAACCCGAAGTTCGAGCGCAAGGACCGTGCCCGTCTGGCGAAGGCTCAGCGGAACCTGTCCCACAAGGCCAAGGGCGACGGCGCCAACCGGGCCGAGGCCCGGCGCAAGGTCGCCAAGATCCACGCCCGGATCGCCGACCGCAGGCGTGACCACCTGCACAAGCTGACCACTCGGCTCGTTCGTGAAAACCAAACGATCGTGATCGAGGGCCCGACCGTACGCACCATGGTCAAGAACCACACCCTGGCCCGCGCCATCAGTGACGCGGCCTGGACCACGATGCGCCACATGCTGGAGTACAAAACTGCCTGGTACGGAAGGAACCTGGTCACCATCGACCGATGGTTTCCCTCCTCCAAGCTCTGCTCCGCCTGCGGCACCATCGCAAACAAGATGCCGCTGCACATCCGTGAGTGGACGTGCAGCTGCGGCGTGACCCACGACCGCGACGTGAACGCGGCGAGGAACGTTCTGGCGGCCGGGCTGGCCGTGTCTGTCTGTGGAGCCGGTGTAAGACCTCAACGGAGTACTCCGGGCGGGCAGTCGGCGACGAAGCAGAAAACCCCACGGCGCGAGCCGTAGGAACCCCCTCCCGTCAGGGAGGGGAAGATGTCAACTGATGGATGATGGAGCGGCGACGTAACCCACGCAAAGCAGTGCGAATGGGCGGTTCCGTCGGTGTTGGCCCCACTCGCCCCCTCGACCGGGAGAACTCATATGGCCCCCCGCATCCTCTTGGCCCGCCACGGCCAGACGGCGTGGTCCCAGCTCGGCAAGCACACCGGACGCACGGACGTGCCCCTGCTGGAGGAGGGGAAGCGCGGTGCCAAGCTGCTCGGCGAGCGCCTCGCCCGCGACCCGTGGGCGAGCCTGCGCGGGCTCGAGGTGCGCACCAGCCCCCTGGTGCGGGCGAGCGAGAGCTGCGACCTGGCCGGCTTCGGCATCCAGGCGGAGCCGTGGGACGCGCTGATGGAGTGGGACTACGGCGACTACGAGGGCATGACCCCGGCCGAGATCCAGGCGATCCGGCCCGGCTGGCTGATCTGGCGCGACGGGGTCCCGGGCGGCGAGTCCGTCGCGGACGTCTCGGCCCGCGCCGACGAGGTCGTCACCTGGGCGCGCTCGGCCGAACGCGACGTCCTCGTCTTCGCGCACGGCCACATCCTGCGCACCCTGGCCGCGCGCTGGCTCGGCTTCGACGCCTCCTTCGGCGCCCGCATCCGCCTGGAGCCGACCTCCCTGTCGGTCCTGGGCTGGGCGTACGGCGCCCCCGCCCTGGAACGCTGGAACGACACGGGGCACCTGGACGCGTAGCGCGGCCCTGCCGGCAGGGCCGCTCCCTCGACCGCCCCCGGTCTGCCCGTCGGGGGCGGCCCGCCGTGCCCGGATCCAGGTCAAAAGACGGACGGCGAAGTCCCCGTCCGGCGAAGTCCCCGTCTCAGATTCCCCGTACGGCGACGCGGTCGCCGCAGAGCAGTCCCATGTCATCCTCGTCGGACGTGAAGATCGTGACGCTTCCGGGTTGGCGCAGTGCCACCGCGGCAAGCGCCGCGTCGATGGCGTACTTGTGCCCGTGCAGGCCGGCGGTCTCCAGCAGCTCGATCGCTTCGCCCGCGATCTCCCGGGTGACCGGTTCGACTGCGATCTTGGAAAGGGTCCTAGTCCACGCAGCCTTCCTGACCTGCTTGTGGTACGCCTCGACGAGCGTCATGGAGCTGGTCATCACCCGGATTCCCGAGCGGTCCGCGTCCTTGAGGCGGGCACCCATGGTGCGGTTGCCGAGCACGGCCTGGGAGAGGCCCTCGCTGTCGAGCAGGTAGACGAGCTCGGACATCAACTCGCCTGCCGGTCCGCCACGGACCGGGCCTTGAGCTCCGCGTGCTGCCGCTGAAGCGAGAGCCGCTCCGCCTCGGCGAGCGCAAGTTCGGCGTCGGTGACCTCCCCGTGCTCGCCCTCCCACCAGCCGACGAACTCGTGAAGGTGGTCCCGTTCGCGCTGACGCTCTATGGCTTGGGTGACGTATCGACTGAATCCACCGGACCCCACCTCGGCGCGGATCTCCTCCGCCAGCTCCTCAGGCAGGGTCACGGTGTATTTCTTCGTTGCCATACCGGTCATCACACCGCCGAGGCGTGCCGCCCGAGGAAGGCGCCGACGCGCGGGGAGCGCTGGTGCGGGACCAGCGTGCGGGCCGTTGCCGCCAGCATCGACTGGATCCGGGTCGACTGGACCTCCTCCAGCAGCGCCAGCACCCGGCCGCCCGCCCAGGCGGCCTCGTCGGGGGCGCCCGCGTGGGCCAGGTTGTCGGCCAGCTCCGCGGTGTAGAGGGCGACGTTGCGGGCGAAGTGCGGGTCCTGGAGGTCCGCCGCCCGGCGGGCGTGCCGGGCGGCCCGGGCGTGCTCGCCGAGCGCGGCCCAGCAGCGGGACTCCAGGGACTCCAGCTCGGCCTCGCCGAAGAAGGACATCCACTCGGGGTCCGCCCCCGCCTCGCCGCGCGAGAACTCCGTGTGCGCCCGGGTCAGCGCCTCCTCGCAGGCCTTGCGGTCGGACAGCCCGGCCCAGCCGCCGGCCTCCCGCAGCGCGAGCAGCGACAGGAGTCGCGGGGAACCGAGCGAACGGGCGGCGCGGCGGCCCGCCTGGGCCGCCCGTACCGATTCGCGGGGGCGTCCGCAGTCCCGGGCGAGGAACGCCATGTTGCTGAAGGCGTGCGCCTCCAGGCCGGAGTCCCCGGAGACCCGGGCCGTGGCCAGCGCCTCCGCGTAGTGCGAGCGGGCGTCGTCGAACCGGCCCGAGTCGTGCGCGAGCCAGCCCACCGAGATGGCCAGCTCTCCCGCGCCCGCGTGCAGCCGGTCCTCGGTGGACTGCCGGGTCGCCCCCGCGTCGAGCAACGCGTAGGCGGTGCGCAGGGGTTCCGCGGCCCGCCGGTACAGGGCGTCGGCGCCGTGCCGGTCGTCCAGCAGCCGGATCTGGCGCACTGCGTCCTCGACGGCGGCCGCCTCGGACTCGCCGGCGCGGGAGGGGAGCCGGCGGGTGTCACCGAGCAGGGTGAGGCTGAGGGTCGCGGCCGCCACGGTCGCGGAGCCCCCCGCCATGAACGCGCGACGCAGCACGTCGCTCTCCTTGGAACGCGAAGGGGCAGGGAAGCCGGTGGGGTGGGGGCGTTTGGCGAAGGCGGAGAACGGCGCGGCCTGCTCGCGCTGCGCCAGCCGGCCCCGTACCGTCTCGCGCGGGGAGAACCCCAGGTCGGCCAGGGTGCGGCCGGGGAACATGTGGAGGAAGACCCGCTCGTAGGCGTAGTTGGGGCAGCGGATCTCGCCGGACTCGACCCGGCCGATGTAACGGGCGTCGCAGGAAACCGTTTCTCCGATTTCCTTCGCCGCCCTGCGCACCATCGCGGCGAACTCGGCCGGGGAGTGCTGACCGCGCAGTCGCCGGAAGGGAGTGTTGGGTGAGTGGGGGGACGCCGCCATGGACGTGGCCTCTCTGGGCAAGTGATTGCGCTGCCGGTGCCTGTGTGGTGAAGCGGTGGTGCCTGTGTGACGCGCTGCCCGGCGGGCACGAACGTACCGCCAGCGATGGAGGGTTGACTCGGTGTTTGGCTACAAAACGGATATCTCACCCGCGATCCGCCATGAACTGCCATCCTTTGCAGCGTCTTGCCGCCGCACCTGTTGACGTTCCCGTGCGTTGAACTCATGCGGAGTGGGAGGAAGCCCGCCGGCTTCCGGGACCGCTCCCGCGATGCTCGTACGCGGATCGAGGAGGGGTTCCCTTGGTGGAGGGCGGCATGGAGAGTACGGATGTGAACACCGCGTCCGAGCCCGGAGCGGCCCTCCTCATGGGCGCCCCGGACCTGGTCACCGTGCCCACCCGGCAGGGGCTGGAGGCCGTCGACATCATCCAGCGGGCCGCCGGCCAGGCCAGCCGCGCGGGCGGCGTCGGCCCGGTCCTGCACGACGGCTCCGGCAGCACCCTCGGCTTCCTCGTCCCGCCCGGCACCGCCGACGCCTGGGACCTCCCGGGCAGCGCCTGTACGCACACCAACGGGCGCGGCATGCGCTTCGGCGACAGCTCGGCCACCGCGGGCGACACCGGCTGGCTGCTGCCGCCGGAGGCCGTCGGGCCGGTCACCGACCCGGAGGTGCTGCGGGCGGCGCTCGGCGAGGCGGCCCGGCTGATCGAGGCCGCCGACAACTGCCGCTGACGCCCGCCGACCTCCACCGACCTCCGTCGATCCCCGCCCCCGGCCCTGACCAGCCATAATGAGGGCGTGGCAGGCAAGGGCAAGGGCAGCAGTGACAAGGGTCGCAATGACAAGGGCCGCAGCGACAAGGGCGGCAGTGACAAGCGGCGCGGGCGCGAGAGCGCCGAGGCGCCGGCCGGGCCGGTGGACGGCGGCCACGCCGCGCTGGAGCCCGACCGGGAGCGGTCGCGCGCCTGGACCCTGCTGATCGACGGAGCACCGCAGTCCCACGTGGACCTGGACGACCCCGGCCACCTCGACTTCTCCTACCAGCGCCGGATCGGCCACCTGATCGATCTCTTCGCCCCCGCACGCCAGCCCCTGAACGTGCTCCACCTCGGCGGCGGCGCCTTCACGCTGGCGCGCTACACGGCCGCCTCCCGCCCCCGCTCGACGCAGCAGATCGTCGAGATCGACGCCGGGCTCGTGGCCTTCGTACGGGAACACCTGCCGCTGGACCCGCAGGCCCGGGTCCGGGTCCGCGCGGTCGACGCCCGGGCCGGGCTGGCGAAGATCCCGGACGGCTGGGCCGACCTGGTGATCGCCGACGTGTTCAGCGGGGCCCGCACCCCGGCGCACCTGACGAGCGCCGAGTTCCTGGACGACGTACGCCGGACCCTGGCGCCGGGCGGCTGGTACGTGGCGAACCTCGCGGACGGTCCGCCGCTCTCCCATCTGCGGGGCCAGATCGCCACGGCCGCGTCCCGGTTCGCGGAACTGGCGCTGGCCGCGGACCCCGTGGTGTGGCGGGGGAAGCGTTTCGGCAACGGCGTACTGGTGGCCGCCGACCGGGAGCTCCCGGTCGCGGAGTTCACCCGCCGGGTGGCGAGCGACCCGCACCCCGGCCGGGTCGAACACGGCCGCGCCCTCATCGACTTCGCCGGCGGCGCCGTCCCGGTCTCGGACGCCTCGGCGGTGGCCTCGCCGGAACCCCCGCCGTCGGTCTTCCGCTGACGCTCGGCCCTACCCGGCCGAGGCCGCCGCGATCTCCCTGAGGCGCCGCTTGTCCGGCTTGCCGCGGTCCGTCAGCGGGAGCGCCGGCAGCCAGAACACCGCTGAGGGCCGCTGCCCCGGCGCCAGCTCCGCCGCGACCAGCGCACACGCCTCGGCCGCCGCCTCGTCCGTCGGGGCGTGCCCGGGGGCCGCGACGAGGAAGGCGCACACCGCCTCCCCGGTGAGCGGGTCCGTCCGCCCGACGACGGCCGCCCGGGCCACGCCGGGGTGCCGGGTCAGGGCCGTCTCGATCGGGCCGCAGTAGATGTTCGCCCCGTGCACCATCACCACGTCCTTGACCCGGTCGTCGAGGTACAGGTACCCGTCGGCGTCGAAGTGCCCGACGTCCCCCGTGCGCAGCCAGCCGTCGCGCAGCACCTCGGCGGTCAGGGCGGGCTGGTTGCGGTAGCCGGCCATGACCATGGGGGACCGCACCCACACCTCGCCGGTGGCCCCGGGCGCGGCCCCCCGCACCTCGACCTCCACCCCGGGCGCCGGGCGGCCGACGGAGCCGAGCAGGTGGGGCCGGTCGGCGGCCGCCTCGTCGTGGTCGGCCGGGGAGAGCCGGCTGAGCACCCCGGCCTCGTTCATCCCGTAGCCCTGGGTCCAGCGCACCCCCGGACCCCACCGGGTCAGCGCCCGCCGCAGCCGCTCCGGGTGGACGGGGGAGTCGCCGTAGGAGACCCGTACCAGGCCGGGTACGCCGTCGGCGGTCTCCGGGTCGTCGAGCAGCCGGTACAGCATCGAGGGCGTCAGGTACGTGGCCGCGGGCCCGAGCCGCCGGCAGGCCTCGGCGAACTCCCGGGTGCCGAAGGGGTGCAGGATCTCGGAGCGGCCGCCGACGCGCAGCTGCTCCAGGCACCGGCCGCCGGAGCGCTGGGAGAGCGAGTCGGTGGAAACGAAGGTGAGCGGGGCGGCGTCCGGGGAGCCCGGGGAGTCCGTGCGGGTGGCCGTACGGGCCGCCATCGCGGCGAAGGTGGAGGCAACCCCCTTCGGCCGGCCCGTCGTACCGCCCGTGTAGGTCACCCGGGCCACGTCCTCGCCGCGCGCCGCCACCTCGACGGGCAGGGCCTCCCGGGCGGAGGCCTGCTCCAGCAGTGCGGCCAGGGCGATGCGGGCCCCCGGGCCCGGCGGCACCGGGGTGTCGTGGACCACCAGGGCGGGCGCGCAGTCCCGTAGCAGGTGGTCGAGTCCGTGGGTCGTGGGGCCGACGCACACGTGGGTCAGCCGGGCCCCCAGTACGTGCGCGGCCAGCCGTACGAGCAGGGTCTCGGGCGGGTTGCCCGCCGATACGCAGGCCAGCCCGGCGCCGCGCCGGATCCCCAGGTCGGCCAGGGCGCCCGCCAGCCGGTACGTCGAGTCCAGCACCTCGGAGTAGGTCAGGACCCAGGCCCCCGACCCGAAGGCGGGCCGGTCCGCGTACCGCTCGCAGGCGTCGATCAGGTCGGTGACGTACCGCGCGCCGGTGCTCATGGCGCCACGGTATCCGGCGGTCCGCGGCGGACGGCCGCGCCCTACGGGTCGACGATCTCCACCAGCGGCGGGTGGTCGTGCCAGGTGCAGAACACCGACACCTCGCGGCCGTCCCGGGTGAAGGTGACGCGGATCCAGGACGGCTGCTTCCAGACCTGCATCCGCCAGCCGGCGAGCGGGGTCGCCGAAACCAGCTCGCCGGAGGTGGCGCCGAGATCGAAGACGACCCGGCCGCCCGAGACGCTGTACGCCTTCACGTTCTCGCTCGGGGGCGCCTGCCGCCGCGGCTGGGGGCTGGGCGGCGCGGAGGGCTTGGTCGAAGGGGAGGGGGAGGCCGGCGCGGTGGACGCGGACGCGGAGGGCGTCGGCGACGTCGAGGGTGTCGGCTCCGGCGGCTGCGCCTGGTGGGTGGAGGAGGAGAGGGGCTGCGTGGCCAGCGGCACCGCGAGCGGCGGATCGTAGGCGGTACCGGACATGACCGAGTGCACGCCCCACCACGACAGCGTCACCGCTGCCCCGGTCGCCAGGGTCCACGCCCCCGCATGGCCGACTGCTCTACCGACATGTCTTCGTCGCATCGGGGGACATACTGCACCACCCGCCCCAGACCCGGCCCGCCACCCCTCGGCGTCCCCCGAATGGGCTACGGTGCGGGCCATGGCTAGTGTGCTCGTGGTCGAGGACGACCAGTTCGTACGTTCCGCCCTCATCCGGCACCTGACCGAGGCCTCGCACACCGTGCGCAGCGTCGGCACCGCCCTGGAGGCGCTGCGCGAGGTCGCCCACAACCGCTTCGACGTGGTGATCCTCGACCTCGGACTGCCCGACCTGGACGGGGCCGAGGCGCTCAAGATGCTGCGCGGGATCACTGACGTGCCCGTCATCATCGCGACCGCCCGCGACGACGAGGCGGAGATCGTCCGGCTGCTCAACGACGGCGCCGACGACTACCTGACCAAACCCTTCTCCGTGGAACACCTCTCCGCCCGGATGGCCGCCGTCCTGCGCCGCGCCCGTTCCGCCGCCGGGGCCGAACCGCCCTCCCGCGTACTGCGCGTCGGCGGCCTCGCGATCGACCCGCTGCGCCGGCAGGCCGAGCTGGACGGGGCCGTACTGGACCTCACGCGGCGGGAGTTCGACCTGCTGGCCTTCCTGGCCGGGCGGCCGGGTGTGGTCGTGGCCCGCCGGGAGCTGCTCGCCGAGGTCTGGCAGCAGTCGTACGGCGACGACCAGACCATCGACGTCCACCTGTCGTGGCTGCGCCGCAAGCTCGGCGAGACCGCCGCCAGTCCGCGCTACCTGCACACGCTGCGGGGGGTCGGGGTCAAGCTGGAGCCGCCGCAGTGATGCGCCGATGAGGTGGGCCCTGGTCAAGGTGTGCCTCGCGGTCACCGTGATGGTGGTCGTGGCCTTCGCCGTACCGCTCGGGCTGGTCGTCCAGGAGATGGCCAGCGACCGGGCGTTCTCCAACGCCGAGCGGCAGGCCGCCACCATCGGGCCGACGCTGTCCATCACCACCGACCCCGTGCAGTTGCGCAAGGCCGTGGAGTCCACGCAGATGGGCGCCGACCGGCGGATGTCCGTACACGTGCCGGCCATCGGGGACGACCCGCGCGTGGACATCGGCGACGGCTGGGCCGGCGAGCGCGCCGTCTCCGAGGTCCGGCGGATCGGGCGGGCCGCGACGGCCCCGGTGGCGGGCGGCGGCTTCGCGCTGCTCCAGCCCGTGGCGCTCGGCTCCGGGGACATCGCCGTCGTGGAGATCCACGTGCCGGAGAGCGAGGTCAGCAATGGCGTCGCCACCGCCTGGGTGGTCCTCGCGGGCGTCGGCCTCGCCCTGATCGTGGGCTCGGTGGCGGTCGCGGACCGGCTCGGCGCCCGACTGGTGCGGCCGGCCGAGCGGCTCGCGGACGCCGCGCACCGGCTGGGCGAGGGACGGCTGGGGGCACGGGTCCCCGAGGACGGGCCGAAGGAACTCCGCTCGGCGGCCGTCGCCTTCAACTCGATGGCGGACCAGGTGGTGGAACTCCTGGCCAACGAGCGGGAGCTGGCCGCCGACCTCTCGCACCGGCTGCGGACGCCGCTGACGGTGCTGCGGCTCAACGCGGCCTCCCTCGGCGACGGTCCGGCCGCGGAGCAGACCCGGGCGGCCGTGGAGCAGCTGGAGCGGGAGGTCGACACGATCATCCGTACCGCCCGCGAGCAGCGCCCGGCCGCCGCGCAGGGGCCGGGCGCCGGCTGCGACGCCTCCGAGGTGATCCGCGACCGGATGGGGTTCTGGTCGGCGCTGGCGGAGGACGAGGGCCGCGAGGTGCGGCTCGCGGGGGTCGACCGTACGGTACGGATCCCCGTGGCCCGGCCGGAGCTCGCCGCGGCGCTGGACGCCATGCTCGGCAACGTGTTCCGGCACACCCCGGAGGGCACCCCCTTCGCGGTGGACGTCCACGACGCCGGGGACGCGGTCATCGTGCTCGTCTCGGACGCGGGGGGCGGCATCGCCGATCCGGACGCGGCCCTGCGGCGCGGCAACGACGGGGGCCGCGACGGGTCCACGGGCCTGGGGCTGGACATCGTGCGGCGGGTCGCGGAGTCGACGGGCGGGGACGTGCGGCTGGGGCGTTCGGTGCTCGGCGGTACCGAGGTGCGGGTGTGGATCGCGCTGGACGGGCGGGCGCGGGGAGACTCGGGGCGCGCCGGGCGCGGCCGACGCAAGCGGCGACGCAACTGACGTAACCCTGTGACCGGCGGGGGCGCGCCGCGCGCCCGGTATGTCCCCTGGTCGGTACGGTCCGCGCCATGGACACCCTCATCTTCGGCGGCCTGCTCGCCACCCTGATCGCGATGTACCGGGACGCCCCGCGGTTCGTCGTGCTCGGCGCCTGGTGGCTCATGCTCCTCGCCGTGATCCTGGTGATGGCGCACCACATCACCAGCGGCCTCGCCCTCACCTTGAGCTACTGACCGTGGCCGCGATGTCCAGTCTCCTCCCGGAGACGCCGCTGGAGGGCGGCCTGTTGGGCCGGGTCCAGTTCTGGTTCGCGTGCGCCTTCGCCATCGGCTGGACGGGGGTGGTGTGCGGCGGGCTCTTCTACCAGTTCGGGCTGGGGGAGTACCCCTGCCCGCTCTGCATCGTGCAGCGGATGTTCATGCTGCTGGCGGCCATGGGAGCGGCCCACATCGTCCGGACGGCGCTGTCGCGCGGGGCGGTGACCGGCCGCGACTACATGATGGGCTGGGGCCTGTCCCTGATCGCCGTGATCGCCGGCTCGTTCGCCTCGTGGCGGCAGACGATGCTGCACGTCCTGCCGGGCGACAAGGGGTACGGGAGCGAGGTGTTCGGCCTGCACCTCTACGTCTGGGCGTGGATCCTCTTCCAGGCCTCGGTCGTTGCCGTGGGCATCGTCCTGGCCTTCGCCCACGCCACCGCGGACCGGGCCGTCCCGGCGGAGGGCCCGGGACCGTACCGCACGGTGGGGATGGTCGCGGTGTGGTTCCTGGGGCTGGTGATCGCCGTGAACCTCGTGGCCGTCTTCCTGGAGGAGGGCTTCCACTGGTTCCTGCCGGACGACCCGACGCGCTATCAGTTCTTCTACGACGTGGGGATCCTGGACTAGCTTAGGTTGGCGCGGAGTTGACGCCTCCCGCGCGGGAATCCGTACGACCTGCTTGAGTGGGTCCGCCCTTCTCCTCTGCTTGGTTCCTTTCCTGATTCCTTCCGTATGCGATGGGAAGCCGTCATGCGCTACGCAGTCCTCGGCACCGGGATCGTCGGCCGTACGGTGGCCGCCCGGTTGCTCTCCCTCGGCCACGAGGTGGTCATCGGCACCCGGGACCCCGGGGCCACCCTCGAGCGCACCGAGTACGCCACGTGGCAGCAGGCCCACCCGGCGGCGGGCCTCGCCCCCTTCGCGGAGGCGGCTCGGCTCGGCGAGGTGCTCGTCAACGCCACGGGCGGGCAGGTCAGCGTGGCCGCCCTGACGGAGGCCGACGCCGCGCACCTGGACGGCAAGATCCTGATCGACATCGCGAACCCGCTGGACTTCTCGCGCGGGTTCCCGCCCGGGCTCGAACCGGTGGACAGCGACAGCCTGGGCGAGCTGATCCAGCGGACCTTCCCGGGACTGCGCGTGGTCAAGACCCTGAACACGATGAACTGCCAGGTCATGGTCGACCCGGCCCGGGTCCCCGGCGACCACACCGTCTTCCTCTCGGGTGAGGACGCCGAAGCCAAGAAGGCGGTACGGGAGCTCCTGTACTCCTTCGACTGGCGCGAGCACACCGTCATCGACCTGGGCGGCATCGAGACGGCGCGCGGCACGGAGATGCTGCTGCCGATCTGGCTCCGGCTGATGGGGACCCTCGGGCACACGGACTTCAACTTCCACATCCAGGGCGCGAACCGGACGGAGTAGCCGTACGGAGCCGCCGGACGAAGTAGCCGGACGAAGTAGCCGGACGGAGCAGCCGGACGGAGTAGGCCCCGCCCGGACGGAGGCGGAGATGTTGCCGCCTCCCGCACCCGCGCCCAGGGTGGCCGTGACGAAAGGAGCCGCGCATGAGAGTCATGCTCAGGGCCCATATGGACACGGCGGCGACGAACGACGGCATCAAGAGCGGCGCCCTCCCGGCGGCCATGAAGAAGCTCATGGACACGGTGAAGCCGGAGGCCGCCTACTTCGGCCTCCACGAGGGCGTCCGGTCCTGCTGGATGGTCTTCGACCTCCAGGACAGCGCGCAGATGCCGCCCCTGATGGAGGACCTGTTCCTGCAGTTCAACGCCGAGCTGGAGGTCGCCCCGGTGATGAACGCCGAGGACCTGGCGAAGGGGCTGGCGGCGATGAAGAGCTCGGACTGAGCCCGGGAACCGGGGCCGGTCCCGGAGCCGGCATCAGGACCGGTCCCAGGATCCGGTCGGCGGCCGCCCACGCCAGCACCGCGGAGGCGGCCGCGGCCGCGCACGAGACGGCGAAGGCCGCCCGGTACCCGTAGGCCGCGGCGAGCGGACCGGAGACCGCGGCGGCCAGTGCCTGGCCGATGATCAGACCGCTGCCGGCCAGGGTCATGGCTTCGCCCATCCGCCGTGCGGGGCCGGCCCGTTCCACGAGGCCGAACAACGCGATCAGGTGCGGGGCGACGGCCAGTCCGATGCCGGCGACGGCGAAGGCCGCGCCCCACAGGCCGGAGACGGCGAGCAGTGGCAGCGTCAGCAGCGCCTGGGCGGCGATGGTCCTGCGCAGCCTGACGGTGAGGCCGGCCGTTCCGGGCCGGGCCACGGTCACGAAGCCGGCCACCGAGCTGGTCACGGCCATCGCGGCCCACACGAGCCCGGCGGCCCCGGGGGAGCCGACGGCCACGGCGAGCGCGTTGACCCCGGTATTGGCCCCGCTCCACGAGGCACCCTGCAGGACGGCCACGACGAACAGCAGGGCGAGCCCCGGAGACCACAGTCGTACGTCGCCCCGCGCGGCGGCGCCGGATCCCGTCGGGCCGGGCGCCGTCGGGCCGGGCACTGTCGGCCCGGGCGCCGTGGGGTGCAGGGCGAAGAGCGTCCCGAACACCAGGCCCAGTGCGGCCGCGAGGAGCAGCGCCGACGCGGGGTGGACGGTCACCGCGAGGATCCCGGCCAGCGCGGGCCCCACCATGAAGCCGACCTCGTCGAGGGTGGTGTCGAAGGAGAGCGCGGCCCCGACCAGGGCCTTGTCCTCTCCGGCCAGCCGCGCCCACCGGGCCCGGGCGAGCGGCCCGACCTGCGCGGCCGTGAGGCCGGCGGCGACGGCGAGCGCGATCCGGGCGGCGAGCGGCAGCCCGCCGAGGACGGCGGCGACGAGGGCGAGGAGCACGGCGGCGTTCGCGGCGCAGGCGACCAGCAGGACGGGCCGGTGGCCGCGCCGGTCGGCGAGTCGGCCGATGAACGGCCCGCCGAGGGCCTGGCCGAGCCAGAGGGCGGCGGCGATGGTTCCGGCGTCGCCGATGCCGTCGCGTTCGTTGATGAGCAGGAGCGTCCCGATGGGGCACAGTGCGGCGGGGAGGCGCGCGAGGAACCCGTAGGCGGGGAGGGCGCGGCCGCCGAGGGCGAACACCCCGCGGAAGCCGGCGGGGGCGGATGCGGGCCCGGATGCGGGCGCGGGTGCGGACTTGGGGGACGGGGTGGGCACGGGGGACGGGGTGGGCATGGACAACCTCCAGCCGCACGCCGACCCTCCCGTTTCTCCGGCGCGCGCCGTTGCCCGTTGGTCGGGAGGCTAGCGCCGGAGCGGCCGCTTCGGTAGGGCCTGTGCGGGGTGGTCAGTCGCTGTCCCCCGAGGTCAGCCGCTTCGCCTGGGCGCGACCGACCTCGGCGGCGCGGTGCAGGTAGTCGGCGATGACGGCGAGTTCGGTGTCGGAGTAGCTCGCCAGAACGGCGCCGAAGGCGCGGCCCGGGGTCTCCCAAGCGGCGCCGATCCGGTCGCGGGCGGCGGGGGCGAGGGCGACGAGGGAGCGGCGGCGGTCGTTCGGGTCGGCGTGCCGCTCGACGATGCCGGCCTTGACCATGCGGTCCACCAGGCGGGTGGCGGAGCCGGAGGTCAGGCCGGTGAGCCGGGCGATGTCACCGGTGCTGACCGGGCCGGGCTCCATGTCGAGGAGGGCGACGCACTGCATGTCGGTGGGGTGCAGGCCGACGTGGTCGGCCATGGCCTGGTTGAAGAGCGAGTAGTCGGCGTAGTGCCGCTGGCTCTCGGTGACGATGCGCGCGAGCAGCTCGGCGCGGGTCCACTCATCACTCGAACGAGCGTAATCGGTTGACATCGGCTTCTCCGTGCTCCAAATTTATCTGTGTGACGCAGAGGTTGCGTCACACAGAATCTGCGTCACGTACTCAGTCTAGAACAGGGAGAGCAGGAATCCGCCATGTCGAACATGCCGAACATGCCGAACACGCCCAACACGTCGAGCACGTCGAGCACGTCGAGCACGTCGAGCACGTCGAGCACGTCGAAGGTTCTCGTCACCGGTGGCCGTGGCGCCGTCGCCCGCGGTCTCTCGTCCCTCCTCGCCGCCCACGGCGTCCCGCACCGCCTCGCATCCCGCGAGCCGGACACGCCCGGCACCGTCCACTGCGACCTCACCGATCCCGCGACCTTCCCCGAAGCCCTCGCCGGTGTCCGCTCCGTCTTCCTCTATGCCGAGGCCGCCGCCATCGACGCCTTCGTGAAGGAGGCCGTCAGTGCCGGCGTCGAACACGTCGTCCTCCTGTCCTCCTCCTCGGTCCTCGCCCCCGACGCCGCCGACAGCCCCCTCGCCGCCTCCCACCTCACGGTGGAACGGGCCCTCCTCGCCTCCCCGCTGCGCACGACCCTGCTGCGCCCCGGATCCTTCGCGAGCAATGCCCTCGGCTGGGCCTGGGCGATGAAATCGGGCCACCCGGTCCACTTGCCGTACCCGGGTGCGTACAGCGACCCGGTCCACGAGACCGACCTCGCCGAAGCCGCCTTCGCGGTTCTCACCGACCCCGCGCTCGGGGGGCGCGCGTACACCCTGACCGGGCCGCGGACGCTGACCTTCGCCGCGCAGCTGGCCCTACTGGGCGAGGCCGTGGGCCACTCCATACCCTTCGAGCCCGTCTCGCGCGAGCAGTGGAAGTCCGAGGTCGACGGCTACATACCGGGCCCGTACGCGGAGGCCCTGCTCGACTTCTGGTCCGCCTCGGACGGCCTCCCGGTCAACCTCACCGACGACCTCGAGCGGCTCACCGGCCGCGCTCCGCGCACCTTCGAGACCTGGTCTGCGGACCACGCAGACGCCTTCCGGTCCTAGGACCGTCTTCCCGGGGAATGGCAAAGGGCCCCGGTCCGCTTTCGCAGAACGGGGCCCTTTTGCAGGGTGAGTGACGGGACTTGAACCCGCGGCCACCTGGACCACAACCAGGTGCTCTACCAACTGAGCTACACCCACCATGTCCGGTCGGGAAAACCGACCGGCCGAAGAAAAGGGTACAGGGTCCGGGAGGGTGCTCGCTCCCTCCTTGTTCCGCACCCCTCTCCGGTGGGTGTCAGGCGCCGGGGACGACGTGCTTGGCTGCGATGGTGCGCGCCGTGTCCGAGTCCGGACCGGGCTGCGGTACGAAGACGGCCTCCCGGTAGTAGCGCAGCTCGGCGATGGACTCCTTGATGTCCGCGAGCGCCCGGTGGTTGCCGTTCTTCGGGGGGCTGTTGAAGTAGGCGCGCGGGTACCAGCGGCGTGCCAGCTCCTTGATCGAGGACACGTCCACGATCCGGTAGTGCAGGTAGCCCTCCAGTGCGGCCATGTCGCGCAGCAGGAAGCCGCGGTCGGTGCCGACCGTGTTTCCGCAGAGCGGGGCCTTGCGGGGTTCCTTCACGTGTTCCCGTACGTAGGCCAGGACCTGTGCCTCCGCGTCCGCGAGGGTGGTCCCGCCGGCCAGCTCGTCGAGCAGGCCGGACGCCGTGTGCATCTCGCGCACCACGTCGGGCATGGTTTCCAGGGCCGCGTCCGGCGGGCGGATCACAATGTCCACGCCTTCGCCGAGCACGTTGAGCTCCGAGTCGGTGACCAGTGCGGCCACCTCGATAAGTGCGTCGTCCGTCAACGAGAGCCCGGTCATCTCGCAGTCGATCCACACCATGCGATCGTTCATGCGCCCCACCTTATGCGGAAGGTCCCCCGCATCGGTGACCACCGAGGTGACCACTGATGCGGGGGACCTTCCGGGGACCTCGTTACGCGTGTTCGCGCAGCACCCGGCCCGGGGCGTACAGCTCCGTCACCGTGGGTCCGGCCGCGGCCAGTGCCGCGGCCGCACGCTGCGGCTGCGGAGTGCGCTGGTGCGGGACCGGCGACTCCGACAGCTGAGCCACCTGGACCACGTCCGTCTGCGGGCGGCGGGCCCGGTAGGCGGAGCGGTAGGCGGCCGGGGAGGACCCCAGCTGGCGGCGGAAGTGACCGCGCAGTGCGACCGGCGAGCGGAACCCGCAGCGTCCGGCGACCTCGTCGACCGAGTAGTCGGAGGTCTCCAGCAGCCGCTGCGCCTGAAGCACCCGCTGGGTGATCAGCCACTGCAGCGGAGCACTGCCGGTGAGCGAGCGGAACCGCCGGTCGAACGTGCGCCTGCTCATGTAGGCGCGCGCCGCCAGCGTCTCCACGTCGAACTGCTCGTGGAGGTGTTCCAGTGCCCAGGCGACGACCTCGGCCAGCGGGTCGGCGCCGATCTCCTCCGGCAGCGACCGGTCGAGGTAGCGTTCCTGGCCACCCGTGCGGCGCGGCGGGACGACGAGCCTGCGGGCCAGTGCACCCGCCGCCTCGCTGCCGTGGTCCGTGCGCACGATGTGCAGGCACAGGTCGATTCCGGCCGCGGTGCCCGCGGACGTCAGCACGTCACCGTCGTCGACGAACAGCTCGCGCGGATCGACGTGGACGGACGGGTAGCGCTTGGCCAGCGTCGGCGCGTACATCCAGTGCGTCGTCGCGGGCCGGCCGTCCAGCAGACCGGCGGCGGCGAGCACGAATGCTCCCGTGCACAGTCCGACGATCCGGGCACCCTCCTCGTGCGCCAGACGTAGCGCGTCGAGCGCCTCCGGCGGTGGCGGTGAGGTGATGGAACGCCATGCGGGAACGACGACCGTGCCTGCCCGGGCGATCGCCTCCAACCCGTATGGCGCGGTCAGTTCGAGTCCGCCCGTGGTCCGCAGTGGACCGTCCTCACCGGCGCACACGAGCAATCGGTAGCGTGGAACTCCCGCGTCCTGCCGGTCAATGCCGAACACGGAAAGTGGAATGGAGCTCTCGAAGATCGGTCCGCCGCTGAAGAGCAGCACCGCGACGATCTCCCTGCGGCGACGCCCCGCGAGCTTCCTGCCGTCAACGACGACGGCGGTGGAATCCTGGCTCATGGCGCTAAGCCCCCCTTGGGTGTCGCGACTCCTTGGTCTGGTCGCACCTGCACGTATCCCCTCGGCCTTGCACGTGGCTCCCCCGCCGTAAATACATGATCGAATCTACTGCGTCCCGTGGTGTCGGCGTGACAAGTTCAGCACGCAGCGCTATGTCGACTTGGCAACTTGGCGAAAAGCATTCGATCAGGAAGCGTTCCACTCCGCTACCCGGGTGGAAAGCGCACTGTCCGGCCATGGCCAGTACTCGTAGGGTCAAAGACCCCTTGTGGCGCCGTAGTCGCTGATGGTGAGGGGGGTGGGGGGACATTCCGGCAAGGGGGGTGACCTGCCGGGAAGTTGGCTGAAAACATGCGGGTGTGGATGTGCGAATCGGTCAGTCGTGAGGGGACATCCCGCCGGAAACCTGACATCCGCGCCGGCTTCCGGTTCCGGCACGGGAGTGCCGGCCCCGATGCGCGGGCGTCAATCGGTCCTCCGTGAGGACCCGGGCGGCATTCCGCTCCGCCTGCTCGGAGTGGCGCAGCAGTACCCGGCAGGCCGCCGTGACGGCCGCCAGGCCGAGGGTGGCGACGGCGGCCCCGCCGAAGGAGGTCCCGTAGACGACGAGGACCACGGGGACGAGCAGGCAGCTGAAGGCCGCCCAGCGCACCACGTCACCCGCCGGGTCCTCGTGGGGCCGCCGGGCGGCCTGCACGGACGAGTGAAGGGGAGGGGGCGGCATGTGGACGGACTGCGTCGGCTGAGCGGGCGACTGAGCGGGCTGGACGGGGTGAACCGGATGACCGGGCACGGCGTGCTCCCTGCGGGCTCTTCCTGGACGGTCGGACTCGTGTCCAACGGCGTGCGGCGCGGCTCGGTCACTGCGCGCACGGGTGGCGCACACCCGATGGGGTGCACCTCGTCACTGGCTGTAGGGGGCAGCGGACATTGCCAAGGAGGCGTGGCTGCGGCATGCTCCCTGGGACGCTCTCCAAGGGCGGCATGACCTGTGCAGCACAGGAGTGTCGCCGTACCCTGGTGGGTATGGGCTTGGGAAGATGCTTCCCGGACAGAGCTCGGTCACACTGAGTTGTCGTTTTCTGGAATCGTCCCGCTTGAATCGTCGCTTCCGCCTACTGGCGCCCCGTCCGCTTGTCCCTTCCCCTGAGGACCTCTTCGCCGAGACACCCATGGCCGGTCACGAATTCTCCGAACCCGCGGACCGCAAGCGCAAACGCCTCGCCGATCCAGAATCGGCCGACCTGCGCGCGGTGGAACAGCCACGTCATCCCTGCGACCCGGCCTTCAGGCACGGGGTCGTGGTGGGCTTCGACGGATCCACGTCCAGCGAGCGCGCCCTCGCGTACGCGATCGGCATGGCCCGTCGCTCGGGCTCCGGTCTGATCATCGTCCACGTCGCGAACCGGCTGCCCACCACCGTGTGGGCCGGCTGCGAGCCGCCGGTCTTCGTGGACGTGCCGGATCACCGCACCGAGGTGCTGGGGCTGGAGCTGGCCTGCGCGGACTACCTGTCCGAGGTTCCGTGGATCCTCGTCGAGCGGGGCGGGGACATCTGCCACGAGCTGGAGGAGGTCGGCCGGGAGTACTCGGCGGACGCCATCGTGGTCGGCTCCACGCACGGGATCGTCGGCCGGATCTTCGGATCGGTGGCGGGCCGGCTGGCGAAGCGGGCGCAGCGACCCGTCGTTGTCATCCCGTAACCGACTGTATGTCGATTGTGCGGTTGTGCACCCCCATGTAAGGGGTAGATAAAGGCTGCTGGGACGCAGCAAACAACTGCAGATCGAAGGGAGCCCGCCGTGGACAATGGTGTCTCTGCGGGAAGCACGGCCTCGACTTCGACCCTCGGGCACATCGCCCTGGGTCTCACCCTTCTCGCGTTCGGTATCGGCAACACCGGCATCATCGACGGTGTGACCGTGGCCAACTCCGTGTCGCTCGCGACGTTCCTCGGCGGACTCGCCCTGTTCGTCCTCGGGATCCTCGAATACCGCGGCGGCAACGGCTTCAACGGCACGGCGTTCGCGGGTATCGGCGCCTTCTGGTTCACCTGGGCCAACGGAGCCGACGGAAAGGTTTCGGCACACGCGGCCGGACTGTTCCTCGTCCTGTTCGCCATGCTGGCACTGACCCTCGCTGCCTCGGCCTCGCGCGGGCTGTTCGGTCAGGGCGTGTACGGCCTGTTCACCCTCTCCCTGCTGCTCCTGGCGATAGGCACCTTCGCCGAGAGCGACGGGCTGGCCAAGGCGGCCGGCTGGGTGGCGGCGCTCGCCGGACTGCTGGCCTGGTACGGGGCCACCGCGGCGCTGGCGAGCTGGCCGGTGGCCTTCGGGAAGGGTTCGCGCGGCGCGGTCGCTGCGAGCTGACGGACCGCGCACGGAGCGCGGCGCACCACGCAGTGCACGAAAAGGCCCCCGGGGGATCCCCGGGGGCCTTCCTCGTGCGTGCGACCTACGCGACCTACGCGATCTGCGCTGTCTGCGCGACCTACTCGACGGTGACGGACTTCGCCAGGTTGCGCGGCTTGTCGATGTCCCGGCCCATGGCCAGGGCGGTGTGGTACGCCAGCAGCTGCAGCGGGATGCCCATCAGGATCGGGTCCAGCTCGTCCTCGTTCTTGGGCACGAGGATCGTGTGGTCGGCCTTCTCCTGCTTGGTGTGGGCGACCGCAAGGATCCGGCCGCTGCGGGCCTTGATCTCCTCGAGCGCCGCGCGGTTCTTCTCCAGCAGGTCGTCGTCCGGGACGATCGCGACCGTCGGCAGCGAGGGCTCGATGAGGGCGAGCGGACCGTGCTTGAGCTCGGAGGCCGGGTAGGCCTCGGCGTGGATGTAGGAGATCTCCTTGAGCTTCAGGGAGGCCTCCAAGGCCACCGGGTAACCCCGGACACGGCCGATGAACATCATCGACTTGGCCTCGGCGTACTCGGCGGCCAGCTTCTTGATGTCCTCTTCGCCGTCCAGGATCTCCTGGATCTGCGCGGGCAGCTTGCGCAGGCCGTCGATGATCCGCTTGCCGTCGGTGACGGACAGGTCGCGGATGCGGCCCAGGTGCACGGCGAGCAGCGCGAAGGCCACGACCGTGTTGGTGAAGCACTTGGTGGAGACGACGCAGACCTCGGGGCCGGCGTGCACGTACACGCCGCCGTCGGCGGCGCGGGCGATCGCGGAGCCGACCACGTTGACCACGCCGAGGACGCGGGCGCCCTTGCGCTTGAGCTCCTGCACGGCCGCGAGCACGTCGTACGTCTCACCGGACTGGGAGACCGCGATGTAGAGGGTGTCGGGGTCCACGACCGGGTTGCGGTAGCGGAACTCCGAGGCGGGCTCGGCGTCGGCGGGGATGCGGGCCAGGCTCTCGATGAGGCCCGCGCCGATCATGCCGGCGTGGTAGGAGGTGCCGCAGCCCAGGATCTTGACCCGGCGGATGCCGCGCGCCTCGCGCGGGTCCAGGTTCAGGCCGCCCAGGTGGACGGTGCTGAAGCGGTCGTCGATCCGGCCGCGCAGGACGCGGTCGACCGCGTCGGCCTGCTCGGAGATCTCCTTGTGCATGTACGTGTCGTGGCCGCCCATGTCGTAGGAGGCGGCCTCCCACTCCACGGTCTCGGGCGTGGCGGTGGTCGTCGTGCCGGAGGTGGTGTAGGTCCGGAAGTCGTCGGCCTTCAGGGTCGCCATCTCGCCGTCGTCGAGGGTGACGATCTGGCGGGTGTGGGCGACGAGCGCGGCGATGTCCGAGGCGACGAACATCTCCTTCTCGCCGATGCCGAGGACGACCGGGGAGCCGTTGCGGGCCACGACGATGCGGTCGGGGAAGTCGGCGTGCATGACGGCGATGCCGTAGGTGCCCTCGACGACCTTGAGCGCCTCGCGGACCTTCTCCTCCAGGGTTTCGGCCTGGGCGCGGGCGATGAGGTGGACGAGCACCTCGGTGTCGGTCTCCGAGAGGAAGACGACCCCGTCGGCCTCCAGCTTGGCGCGCAGCTCGGAGGCGTTGTCGACGATGCCGTTGTGGACGACGGCGACCTTGTTGTCGGCGTCCAGGTGCGGGTGGGAGTTGAGGTCGCTCGGGGCGCCGTGGGTGGCCCAGCGGGTGTGGGCGATGCCGGTGGTGCCGGCGAAGCGCTTGGGGACCCGGGACTCCAGCTCGCGTACGCGGCCCTTGGCCTTGACGACCTTCAGGGCCGCGGCCTTCGGGCTGTTGACGACGATGCCCGCGGAGTCGTACCCGCGGTACTCCAGCCGCTGCAGGCCCTCCAGCAGCAGCGGTGCCACGTCACGCTTGCCGATGTAACCCACGATTCCGCACATAAGGTCTTTCCCCTCCTGAAGTTCGGTTGCTCTTGCCGCTGCCCCTGCAGCGCCCCGGCGCGTGGCCGGGGGTGGTGCTCAGCCGTAGACGATGCGGCGCAGTTGCCGGAGCGAGAGCTCCGGCGGTGCGACCGCGCGGTGCGGCAGTTCTGCCGCGATCCGCTCGAAGATGTCCGCGTTGACCGCGCCCCCGGACTGGAGCTCACGGTGGCGCCGGCGGACGAACTCCTCGGTGCTCTCGTCGAAGTACGCGAGTACGTCGAGCACCACTCGGGCGGCTTCGCCCCGCTGGAGCGAGGTGCTGCGCACCAAGTGGTCGACGAGGTCCTCGTGCGACGGGCGGCGGTCGGGCATCCGTCGATATTGGCGGTACGAGCGGAAGAACGCAAAAATCCTGCCCGAAATCGGGCAGGATTACGCTGGTCTGGACCAGAGGAGGGGTGAATTCCGGTCTCTGCTGGTCAGAAACGACCCAAAATCGCCGCTTTCGCCGTGGTGAACTCCTCGGCCGTGAGGATCCCCGCCTGATGCAGCTCCCCCAGCTCGCGCAGCCGGCGCAGCAGGGCGTCGTGGTCCTCCGCCGGGGCGGCGGCCGGGGCAAGGGCGGCGGCGGGGGCTGCGGCCGGGGTGGGCTTCGGCTCGAGTTCCGGGCGGGCGCCGGCCTCGGACGTGAGCTCCGGCGAGGAGACGGGCGCCGCCGGGTGCGGCATGCGCACCGCGACCGCCGCCGCGACCAGCGCCATCAGGGGGTCCTTCTTGAAGCCGAACAGCTCCACCGTGCACGGGTCGTACTTCGGCGGCGCGCTCTGGACGGGGGCGCCGGTCAGGCCGAAGCGGATCCACCCGCTCTCCAGCCCCCGGGACGGGGCCCACTCCACCGACCGCAGGTCCGCGACCCGGAACTCCCGGGCCCCGCCGGACCGTTTCGCCTCCTCCGTCGTCCAGTTCCACTCCAGGGACACCCGGTCCCCGTCGAAGGCCGCCGTCCCGTCGCCCGCGCCGACCGTGATCGGCACGGCGGGACCCGGTAGGAGGTAGGAGTCCGCGGGCCCGGGATCCACCTGGTCCAGCAGCAGGGCGTTGCGCACCTCGTCCACGAAGTACTCCGCCACCCCGCCGCGGTCCGGCTCCACGGTCAGCCGGTACGGATCGGAGGCCTCCGGCAGCCGGCCGCCCGTCACCTGGAGCAGCGGGTCGGCGCCGTCACGCAGCCGCAGGCGCAGCCGGCCCGCCTTGCGCCCGGGTTCGTAGGAGATCCCGGCCAGCGCGCGCAGCGGGACGAGCACCTCGCCCAGGGTCTGGCGCAGCAGGCCCACCCCCTTGTCGCGGCCCGGCACGATGCGCACCGCGTCCCCGTCGAAGGTCCATGTGCCGTCCTTCTGGATGATTTCCGCCATCCTTGGATTCTTGCATCGGCCCCACGGGCCCGGTTGGCCTATACCTATGCGCATGAGAGTCCCGCGACGCATGCTCGCCGCCCTCCTCGCCCTCGCCGCCGTCCCCGCGGCCGCCTCCTGCAGCAGTGCCGCGCGGGGGGACGACGCCCGGCCGGGCGACGAGCCCCCCGCCGCGCTCGCGCCCTACGAACGGCTCCTGCCGGCGCCCGTGTCCGCCCGGGCAGAAGGCCCGGGGTACACCTTCGGTCCGGGCACGGTCATCCGTACGGGCCTGACCGACGACGAGGAGGTCCGCAAGGTCGGCGAACTCCTCGCCGAGCAGCTGCGCGGCCCCAGCGGGCTGCCGCTGCCCGTGGTCGACGGGGTGGAGGGCGACGGGATCCGGCTGCGAATCGACGGGGAGGCCGAGGGAGCGGGGGAGGAGGGCTACCGGCTGGAGTCCGGGCCCGGCGGGGTCACCCTCACCGCCCGTACGCCCGCGGGTCTCTTCCACGCGGGCCAGACGCTGCGCCAGCTCCTGCCGGTGTCCGGCCCGGGGACGGTGCCGGGCGGCACGGTCACGGACGCGCCGCGCTTCGCGTACCGGGGGGCGATGGTGGACGTGGCCCGGCACTTCTTCACGGCGGAGCAGGTCAAGAGGTACGTCGACCAGCTCGCGCAGTACAAGGTCAACACCCTGCACCTGCACCTGACCGACGACCAGGGCTGGCGCCTCGCGATCGACTCCTGGCCGAGGCTGGCGGAGTACGGGGGTGCGAGCGAGGTCGGCGGCGGCCCCGGCGGGCACTGGACGAAGGACGAGTACCGGGACCTGGTGGCGTACGCCTCGGAGCGGTACGTGGACGTGGTCCCGGAGATCGACATGCCGGGCCACGTGAACGCCGCGCAGGCCGCCTACGCGGAGCTGAACTGCGACGGCAAGGCGCGCGAGCGCTACACCGGGATCAAGGTCGGCTTCAGCTCGCTGTGCGTGGGCAAGGAACGGACCTACGAGTTCATCGACCAGGTGCTGGGGGAGCTCGCGGAGCTGACCCCCGGCAAGTACCTGCACATCGGCGGCGACGAAGCGCACTCCACGCCCGCGGCGGACTACGCGGCCTTCATGGACCGGGCCCAGGCGGTCGTGGCAAGGCACGGCAAGACGGTGGTGGCCTGGCACCAGCTCGCGACGGCCCGGCCTGCCCCGGGGGCGGTGCTCCAGTACTGGGGCCACGACCGCACGGCGGCCGCCGAGAAGGCGGCGGTGGCCGCGGCGGCCAAGGCGGGCAGCCCGGTGATCCTGTCCCCGGCGGACCGGCTCTACCTGGACATGAAGTACGACAAGGAGACGAAGCCGGGACTGGCCTGGGCCGGGTACGTACCGGTGCGCCGCGCCTACGACTGGGACCCGGGAACCTACCTGACGGGCCTCCCGGAATCCGCGGTCCTCGGAGTGGAGGCCCCCCTGTGGACGGAGACCATCGCGACCCGGGGGGACTGGGAGCTGATGGCCTTCCCGCGCGTACTGGGCCTCGCGGAACTGGGCTGGTCCCCGGCCGCCGCCCACGACTGGCCCTCGTACAGCCGGCGCCTTGCGGCCCAGGGGCCGCGGCTGGACGCCCAGGACGTCACCTTCTACCGGGCGCCTGACGTGCCCTGGCAGTAGGGCCGGGGCCGGAGGGTCCGGACCCGGCGGCGTACCGCTAGAGCGCCGCCGTCGGGTCCTCGTCGGGGGACCGGCCCGCGTAGGCCTCCGCGAGGAGTTGGTCCTCGGTGGCGCCGAGGCGCCAGTAGCCGGTGAAGCGGACCGTGCGGCGGTCGATGCCGCAGTCCTGGACGAAGTGCCTGCGGACCGCGCGGATCGTCGCGGACTCGCCTGCGATCCAGGCGTACGGGGACGTGGTGGCGGGTCGTTCGGCCGCGCGGAGCGCCTCCAGCACCCGGTCGGTGCGATCCCGGCCGGCGCCCGGCTCCCGTACGACCCAGGTGATGTCCGCGTCGGCGGACGTCGGCAGGTACAGCCGGTCGTCCTCGTGCGGGACCTCGAACCAGGCCCTGACCGGGGTGCCTTCGGGGAGCCGGTCCAGGATCGCGGAGGCCGCGGGGAGGGCGGTCTCGTCGGCGTACATCAGGAGGGCGTCGGTGACGGCCGGTGGCTGGAAACGTACGGACTTGTTCTCCGCGACGGCCGGGCCGATGGCCATGATCCGGCGGCCGGTCACCGCGCGGCCGGCCCAGGACGAGGCGGGGGAGGTGGCGCCGTGCAGGACGAAGTCGATGTCCACCTCGTCCACGCCGGCGGGGGTCCGGCGCTGCTCGCGGACCGTGTACGAGCGCATCACCGGGCGCTCCTCGTCGGGCATCCCGCGCCAGTCCGCGAACCAGGTGTCCTCGCCCGTGGAGGGCAGCACCGTGTGCTCCCGGCCGGCGGGCGGCAGGAAGAGGGACAGGCTCTGGTCGTAGCCGCCCGAGCGGAAGTCCGTCAGGGACTCGCCGCCGAAGGTGATCCGCAGGAAGGAGTGGCCGAGGCGGCGCGTGCGGAGCACTTCGAGCTCGAAGAAGCGGAAGTGGGGGATCTCGGCTTCGGGTGCGGGCGCGTTGTCGGGTGCGGTCGCGGCGGTGTTGGCGTTGGCGGTCATGCGGAGGGTCCCCCCCTGGGATCGGCGATGACGGGCGAAACAGAAGGCCCCGGCGCCTGGGTGAGGTGCCGGGGCCGGACGGTCAGGGGTCAGCTGACCTTCTTGGCGTTCTGGATGGCCTTGGTGAGCTCTTCGACGATCTGCGCGCACTTCTCGTAGGAGTAGATCGGCTCGGTCACGCGGGGGGTGATCTGACCGGCCTTGACGGCCGGCATCTCGGCCCAGGTCGGCTTGGCCTTCAGCTCCTCCGGCTGGAGGGTGCCGGTGCGGTTGTCGAGGAGGATCACGTCGGCCTGGTACTTGCCGGCGTTCTCCCAGCTGAGGCTCTCGAAGAAGCCGCCCTCGACCTTGTCCGGGGTGACGAACTCGACGCCGAGCGACTGGAAGTACTTCAGGTCGGCGGAGGTGGCCGGGGTGGAGACGTAGAACAGGTCCGCGGCGCCGGAACCGACGAGCACCTTGATGCCGGGGTTCGCCTTGGTGGCCTCGCGGAGCTTCGCGGAGGCGGCCTCGAAGCGGGCCTTGGCGTCGACGGTCTTCTTGTCGTTCAGGTCGGCGCCCAGGGACTTCGCGAGATCCGCGGTGCGGGCCAGGGCCTTGTCCATCGTGACGTCGCCGCCCACGCCGATCGCGGCGGCCGGGGCCAGCTTGAGGATCTTGTCCTTGGAGGCTTCCGGCAGGTACCAGTAGCTGTCCTTCTCCCAGGTGTTGGTCACCAGGAGGTCGGGCTGGAGGGCCGCGTACTTCTCGACGTTGAACTCGTCGTAGACGTTGCCGATGATCTCGACCTTGGAGATGTCCATCGAGCCGGCCTGCACGTCGGCCTTGCCGTCGGCGGTCTTCGTCGGGCCGAACACGCCCTTGACGCCGACCCCGTAGTCGTGGAGCGCGGCCGCGGTGCCGGTGAAGGCGACGATGTTCTTCGGCGTGGACTTGGCGGTGACGTCCTTGCCCATGTCGTCCTTGAAGCTCCAGGCCGCCGCGGCGCCCGTGCCCTTGTCGCCCGAACCGTCCTTCGCGGAGTCGCTGCCACCGCAGGCGGTGAGCGCGGCCACGAGGCCGAGGGCGCCACCTGCCGCGATCAGGCCGCGGCGGGTGAGGAGGGAGGAGCGGGACTTGGGCATGGAGATGTCCACTTTCGTGCGTACTGGGTGGCTCGGGCGTTCGATAGGAAGGTTAGCCTAACCTTGGCTGGAAACGATAAAGGGCCCTCCTCACGGAGGGCCCCGTACCGCACCACCGACTGCCGTTAGGCGGAAAGCCCCAGCTCACGGGCGATCAGCATGCGCTGCACCTCGCTCGTGCCCTCGCCGATCTCCAGGATCTTCGAGTCGCGCCACATGCGGGCCACCGGGTACTCGTTCATGAACCCGTAGCCGCCGTGGATCTGCGTGGCGTCGCGCGCGTTGTCGACCGCCACCGTCGAGGAGTACAGCTTCGCGATGGCCGCCTCCTTCTTGAAGGGCTCACCGGCCACGAGCCGGGAGGCCGCGTCGCGCCAGCCGATCCGGGCCATGTGGGCGCGCATCTCCATGTCCGCCAGCTTGAACTGGATGGCCTGGTTGTCGCCGATCGCCTTGCCGAAGGCGTGCCGCTCCTTGGCGTACTTCACCGACTCGTCCACGCAGCCCTGCGCCAGGCCCGTCGCGAGCGCCGAGATGGCCACGCGGCCCTCGTCGAGGATCCGCAGGAACTGGGCGTAGCCGCGGCCCTCCTCGCCGACCAGGTTGGCCAGGGGGACCCGTACGCCGTCGAAGGACAGCTCGCGGGTGTCCGAGGAGTTCCAGCCGACCTTGGAGTAGGGGGCGGCCACCGTGAAGCCCGGGGTGCCTGACGGGACGATGATCGAGGAGATCTCCGGGCGGCCGTCCGCCTTGCGGCCCGTCACGGCGGTGACGGTGACCAGGCCGGTGATGTCCGTACCGGAGTTGGTGATGAAGCACTTCGAGCCGTTGATCACCCACTCGCCGCCGTCCCGGACTGCGGTCGTACGGGTGCCGCCCGCGTCCGAGCCCGCCCCCGGCTCGGTCAGGCCGAAGGCGCCGAGGATCTCGCCGGAGCACATCCGCGGCAGCCACTGCCGCTTCTGCTCCTCGGTGCCGAAGAGGTACAGGGGCATCGCGCCGAGCGAGACGCCGGCCTCCAGGGTGATGGCGACCGAGGAGTCGACGCGGGCCAGCTCCTCCAGGGCGATGCCGAGGGCGAGGTAGTCGCCGCCCATGCCGCCGTACTCCTCCGGGAAGGGCAGGCCGAACAGGCCCATGCGGCCCATCTCGGCGACGATCTCGTACGGGAACTCGTGCCGCTCGTACAGATCGCCGATCTTGGGCGCCACCACATCGTGCGCGAACGCCTCGACGGTGCGGCGGAGTTCCTCGTGCTCGGGGGTGAGCCGGTGGTCGAGGGCCATGGTCTTCGTTACTCCTTGTGGGAGAGGGCGCGGACGGTACGGGAGGGGCTGGGGCGCCCCAACTGCTCGGCCATCCACACGCTCGTGGCGGTGAGGGCGGCCAGATCGACCCCGGTCTCGATGCCGAGGCCGTCGAGCATCCAGACGAGGTCCTCGGTCGCGAGATTGCCGGTGGCGCTCTTGGCGTACGGGCATCCGCCGAGGCCGCCCGCGGAGGCGTCGACGGTGGTCACGCCGTGCTGGAGCGCGGCGAGGGTGTTGGACAGGGCCTGGCCGTAGGTGTCGTGGAAGTGCACGCCGATCAGGTCGGTGCCCACGCCCTCCTCGTTGAGCGCGGAGAGGAGGGCCTGCACGTGCCCCGGGGTGGCGACGCCGATGGTGTCGCCGAGGCTCAGCTCGTCACAGCCGAGGTCGAGGAGGGCCTTGGCGACGCCGACCACCTGGTGGACCGGGACCGGACCCTCCCAGGGGTCGCCGAAGCACATGGAGAGGTAGCCGCGGACGTGCGCCTTGTGCTCCTTGGCGCGGGCCACGACGGGCTCGAACATCGCGAGGGACCCGGCGACGGTGCGGTTGAGGTTGCGGGAGGCGAAGGTCTCGGTGGCCGAACCGATCACGGCGATCCGGGTGGCCCCGAGGGCGAGCGCACGGTCGAGGCCGCGCTCGTTGGGGACGAGGACCGGCAGCGCGGCCGGCACGTCGGCGAGGAGCGGGAACAGCTCGTCGGCGTCGGCCAACTGGGGGATCCACCGGGGGTGCACGAAGCTGGTCGCCTCGATGGTGGTGAGCCCGGCGGCGGCCAGCCGGTGCACGAACTCGGCCTTCACGTGGGTCGGGACGGCCGTCTTCTCGTTCTGCAGCCCGTCGCGGGCGCCCACCTCGTGGATCCGGACCCGGGCCGGGAGGCCCTCGTACGGGAAGCTCATCGGAAGCCCGTTCATGCGTCCTTCTCCTCCTCGTCCGGGGTGACCACGGCCAGGATCTGGTCCATGGCGACCGTGCTGCCAGGGGTGACGTCGAGTTCGGTGACGGTGCCGGCGTGCGGGGCGGAGATGACGTGCTCCATCTTCATGGCCTCGACGACGAGCAGGCTCTGGCCGGCGGCCACCTTGTCGCCCACGGTCACCTTGACCACCGTGACGGTGCCGGGCATGGGGGCGGCGAGGGTATCGGCGCCGCCGCGTCCCGCGCCGCGGAGGTTCGCCTCGACCGGGTCGTGGGCCTGTACGTGCCAGGAGTCGCCGTCGCGGCCGAGCCACGTACCCTCCGGGGAGGTGGCGTGGCTGAACCGGTGGGTGACCCCGTCGAGTTCGACCGTGAGGTGCTCGGGGGTGAGCTGCACGATCCGGCCCCGGGCCGGGGTGCCGTCGCCGTCCAGCAGGAGCTCCGTGTCCGGGCCCGTTCCGGCGGGCCGGGTGCGGACCGTGACCGGGTCCTGGCCCGGGAGGCGGAAGTGGTGGACCGTCCAGGCGGGGGTTCCGCCGAGGCGCCAGCCGTTGGCGGAGTCGAACGGGTCGACCCAGCCCCCGGCAGGGTTTCGGGAAGGGGCGGGGTGGGGGGCGGAGCCCCCGGCCAGCAGCGCAGCCGCCGCGTACACCTCGTCCGGGACCCCGTCGGGGAGCAGCTGGGACAGGTCCCGCTCCACCAGCCCGGTGTCCAGGTCGCCCGACACCACGTCCGGGTGCGCGAGCAGCCTCCGCAGGAAGCCCGTGTTGGTCTGCACGCCCAGGATCACGGTGTCCGCGAGCGCACCCCGCAGCACCCGCAGGGCCGCCGCCCGGTCGGGACCGTAGGCGATGACCTTCGACAGCATCGGGTCGTAGGTGGAGCCGGTGTCGACCCCCGCCGCCAGCCCGGAGTCCGTACGGACGGAGCCGCCGTCCGGCTCCGACAGGGCCAGCACCATGCCGCCGGACGGCAGGAAGCCCCGCGCCGGATCCTCGGCGCAGACGCGGGCCTCGATCGCGTGCCCGGTCAGCCGGACCTCCGACTGGCCGAAGCCCAGCTCCGCGCCCGCCGCGACCCGGAGCTGCTGCTCCACCAGGTCCAGCCCGGTGACGAGTTCGGTCACCGGGTGCTCCACCTGGAGCCGGGTGTTCATCTCCATGAAGAAGTACGAGGAGGGGTCCCCGCCCGGGACGATGAACTCCACCGTCCCCGCGCCGACGTACCCGCAGGATCGCGCCGCCTCCACCGCCGCCGCGCCCATCGAGGCCCGCAGCTCCGGCGTCAGCAGGACCGACGGCGCCTCCTCGATCACCTTCTGGTGGCGCCGCTGGAGCGAGCACTCGCGCTCCCCGAGGTGGACCACGTTCCCGTGCGCGTCCGCCAGCACCTGGATCTCGATGTGTCGGGGCCGGTCCACCGAGCGCTCCACCAGCAGGGTGTCGTCGCCGAAGGAGGACTTCGCCTCGCGCCGGGCCGCCGCGATCTCCTCGCCGAGCAGCCCGGAGTCCCGTACCAGCCGCATGCCCTTGCCGCCGCCGCCCGCCGAGGGCTTCAGCAGGACCGGCATGCCGATCTCCTCGGCGGCGGCGACCAGTTCGGCGTCGGACAGCCCGCTGCCCGAGGAACCGGGGACCACGGGCACGCCCGCCGCCT
Source organism: Streptomyces sp. NPDC058289 (assembly GCF_042880975.1). NCBI lineage: Bacteria > Bacillati > Actinomycetota > Actinomycetes > Kitasatosporales > Streptomycetaceae > Streptomyces > Streptomyces sp. NPDC058289. The sequence goes on along the minus strand of NZ_JBHVYI010000012.1, from coordinate 19,709 downwards.
TGACGGTCTCCTTGGCGCGGATCTTGTCGCCCATCAGGGAGATCGCCGAGGCCGGCGGCCCGATGAAGGCCAGGCCCGCGGCCGTGCAGGCGGCCGCGAAGGCGGCGTTCTCCGCGAGGAAGCCGTAGCCGGGGTGGACGGCCTCGGCGCCCGTGCGGCGCGCCGCGTCGAGCAGCCGCTCCACCGACAGGTAGCTCTCGGCGGCCGCGGCCGGGCCGATGCGGACGGCCGTGTCGGCCTCCCGTACGTGCCGGGCGTCCGCGTCGGCGTCGCTGAAGACGGCCACGGAACGGATGCCGAGCTCCCGCAGGGTGCGGATGACGCGGACCGCGATCTCGCCCCGGTTCGCGACCAGAACAGTGGTGAACATCAGTGAGGTCCTCACGTCACATACGGAAGATGCCGAAGCCCGAGTCGCTCAGGGGAGCGTTCGCGCACGCGGTCAGGGCCAGTCCCAGCACCTGCCGGGTCTCCATCGGGTCGATGACCCCGTCGTCCCACAGCCGCGCCGTGGCGTAGTAGGCGTTGCCCTGTTCCTCGTACTGCGCCCGGACCGGGGCCTTGAAGGCCTCCTCGTCCTCGGCGGGCCACTCCTGGCCCGCGCCCTCGATCTGGTCGCGCTTGACCGTCGCGAGGACGGAGGCCGCCTGCTCGCCGCCCATCACCGAGATCTTGGCGTTGGGCCACATCCACAGGAACCGCGGGGAGTAGGCCCGGCCGCACATCGAGTAGTTGCCCGCGCCGTACGAGCCGCCGACCACCACCGTGAGCTTCGGGACCCGGGTGCAGGCCACGGCCGTGACCATCTTGGCGCCGTGCTTGGCGATGCCGCCCGCTTCGTAGTCCCGGCCGACCATGAAGCCGGAGATGTTCTGGAGGAAGAGGAGCGGGATGCCGCGCTGGTCGCACAGCTCGATGAAGTGCGCGCCCTTCTGGGCCGATTCGGAGAACAGGATGCCGTTGTTGGCGACGATCCCGACCGGGTGCCCGTGGATCCGGGCGAAGCCGGTGACCAGGGTCTGCCCGAACTCCGACTTGAACTCCTGGAAGCGGGAGCCGTCCACGATCCGGCCGATGATCTCGCGGGCGTCGTAGGGGGTGCGGGAGTCGACGGGGACCGCGCCGTACAGCCCGTACGGGTCCACCTTGGGCTCCTCGGGAGCCTCGACCGACCAGGGCAGGGCCTGGCGCTCGGGCAGGGTCGCCACGATGTTCCGTACGATCCGCAGCGCGTGCGCGTCGTCCTCCGCGAGGTGGTCGGTGACCCCGGAGATGCGGGAGTGGACCTCGCCGCCGCCCAGGTCCTCGGCCGTGACCACCTCGCCGGTGGCGGCCTTCACCAGCGGCGGGCCGCCGAGGAAGATCGTGCCCTGGCCGCGGACGATGACGGCCTCGTCGCTCATGGCCGGTACGTAGGCGCCGCCCGCCGTGCAGGAGCCGAGGACGGCGGCGATCTGCGGGATGCCGGCCCCCGACATGCGGGCCTGGTTGTAGAAGATGCGGCCGAAGTGGTCCCGGTCGGGGAAGACCTCGTCCTGCATGGGGAGGAAGGCGCCGCCCGAGTCGACCAGGTAGAGGCAGGGGAGACGATTCTCCAGAGCCACTTCCTGGGCGCGCAGGTGCTTCTTCACGGTCATCGGGTAGTACGTGCCGCCCTTGACGGTGGCGTCGTTCGCGACGATCACGCACTCGCGGCCGCTGACCCGGCCGATGCCCGCGATCACGCCGGCGGCCGGGGCCGCACCCCCGTACATGCCCTCGGCGGCCAGCGGGGCCAGCTCCAGGAAGGGGGACCCGGGGTCGAGGAGGGCGTCCACGCGGTCGCGCGGCAGCAGCTTCCCGCGGGCGGTGTGCCGGGCGCGGGCCTTCTCGCCGCCGCCGAGCCGGGCCGCCTCCAGCCGGGCCCGCAGGCCCTCGGAGAGCTCGCGGTGGGCGGCCTCGTTGGCCCGCCAGGCGTCGGACGCCGGGTCGGCGGCGCTCGTCAGCACTGGTGCCTGCTGCATCGGTCGAGCTCCCTTGCTCGGTGCGCTCTGGTTAATGAGCGTTAACGCATGTGGGACTTAGGTTAACGACCGCTAACGGCCCTGTCTAGAATGGATTCCCATGAGCACCAGAGCGGCCGCCCCGACCCGGCGCGAGCAGATCCTCGGCGAGGCAGCGCGCCTCTTCGCCGAGCGTGGTTTCCACGGCGTGGGCGTGGACGAGATAGGGGCCGCGGTGGGCATCAGCGGCCCCGGCCTGTACCGCCATTTCGCGGGCAAGGACGCGATGCTCGCCGAGCTGCTCGTCGGCATCAGCGAACGGCTGCTCACGGGCGGCCGCCGCCGGGTCGAGGAGGCGGCCGGCGACCCGTCCGGCGTACTGGCCTCCCTCATCGACGGCCACATCGACTTCGCGCTCGACGACCGGGCGCTGATCACCCTCCACGACCGGGAGCTGGACCGGCTGCGCGAGGCCGACCGCAAGCTCGTACGGCAGCTCCAGCGCAAGTACGTGGAGCTGTGGGTCGACGTCGTGCGCGAGCTGCACCCCGAGGTGGGCGAGGCGGAGGTACGCGTCTCCGTGCACGCGGTCTTCGGCCTGCTCAACTCCACCCCGCACCTGGCGGCGCTCGGCCGGGACGCGACGGAGTCGCTGCTGCGACGGCTCGCGAACGGGGCCTTCGGGGCGCTGTCGGGATGAGGCGGGGCGTCCGGGGTGTCCGGGGGGCGGGATGGACGGGACGGCTCCGGGCGCGCGGCGGCAGAATGGGCCGCATGCCGAAGCCGATAGAGACGCCTGTCCCCAGCCGAGCCGAACTCATCGACCACCTGGTCCGCACGCGGATCGCGGGGGACGTCGCCACTCCGCGCGACAACAACCTCTCCCACTACCGCAAGCTCGCCAACGGCGACCGCCACTACTGGCTGGGCCTGGAGCTGGGCGACCGCTGGACGGACGAGCAGGACGTGCTCGCGGTGATGGCGGAGCGGTGTGGTGTCGTGGACGACCCCGCGCACCGCGTCGGCCAGGACACCATCGACCCGGAGCTCACCGTGGCCGCCCTGGACCGGATGGCCACGCGGCTGCGCAAGGCCGCGCTGGACCGGCAGAGCGTGCTGCTCGCCACGGGGCACCCGGGCGGGCTGCTGGACGTGCACCGGGCCACGGCCGACGCGTTGCGCGCCGCGGGCTGCGAGATCGTGGTGATCCCGCCGGGGCTGGTCGCCGACGAGGGCTCGGTGTGGCAGTTCGCGGACGTCGCGGTCCTGGAGCGGGGTGCGACGCTGTGGCACACCCACTCCCCGGAGCCGATGGCGGCGATCCTGGACGCCCTGGCCGCCCACGGCCGCCCCCAGCCCGACCTGGTCGTCGCCGACCACGGCTGGGCGGGGTGCGCGGCGCAGCGCGGGCTGGACGCGGTGGGGTACGCCGACTGCAACGACCCGGCGCTGTTCCTGGCCGAGGCCGAAGGCACCCTCCAGGTGGCGGTGCCCCTGGACGACCACGTGCGCGACCCCCGCTTCTACGACCCGATGGTCGCGTACCTCCTGGCGGCGGCGGGCCTGCTGTAGCCGGGGCCGGAGCGGGAGCCCCTGCGCCTCAAGCGTCGGCGGGGCTGGGTTGTGGCTGGTGTCTATGTGTATGTGTACGTGGTTGTGTGCTGGCTGCGGGTGGGTCGGTGCCGGGGCCGGGGTGGGGTGTCGGCCTGGACTGCATGATTTAGGCGCCCTGTGCCCTACGTAGGCAGGGTGCGGGGTGTTCTCGCGCCACAAATCACGCTTTACGTCCCGGCCGACACCCCACCCCGTCCCCGTCCCCGACCCGGCGGGCCCGACTCCTTCGACTCCAGCCCCGCCGGGGGGTGACCTTTCAGCGGTCCGGTTCAGCTCCAGCCCGGTCTTTCAGCCGTCCGGCGTTTGAGGACCGGGGTCTGGGGCGGAGCCCCAGGGGGTCCGGGCGGAGCCCGGGGCCCTTTCAGCCCGTCCGGCGCTTGAGGACCGGGGTCCGGGCGGAGCCCGGGGAACGGTGGAAGGGCGGGTAGGGGACTTCGCCCCGCAGGGCCCACCACCCGTGCCACGGCGGGGGATGAACGGGAAGTATCAAGATCGGCCATATCCGTCAAGCCCCGAATGTGAGTGGCGTGACGCGGATCCCGATATCGGGTTTATTTGAAGTACGCCCTCACCGGGGAACACCGGAAGAAGTAGAGGGCAGGGAATCACCCCGGATCGTTTCTCTGGGAGATTCCCGAATCCCCTTTCTTTTCCGAATGGAGAACGACCATGTTCAAGATCCTGTCGACCCGCCGCATCGTCCTTGCTTCCGCTTCCGTCGCCCTGCTGGGTGGTGGCATTGCCCTCCCCGCCACCGCGATGGCCGCCCCGGCCACCGCCCCGCACCACGCGGTGTCCGTGCTCCAGGACGACAGCGCCGACGGCATCGGTACCGGCGGTGACGCCAATGCGGAGAACACCACCGTCGGCGGTGAGTCCCGCGGCGGCGACGCCGACAGCGGCGTCGGCAAGTGCAAGGGCAAGTGCACGATCACCACCGGCGACGCCACGGGCGGCGACTCCAGCGCCGACGCCATCAACACCGGCGACGCCACCGCCGTCGGCGGCGACGGGACCGGCACGGGCGGCAACCTGAACAAGGTCGACAAGCAGACGGTCAAGAACCAGGTCAAGAAGGACCTCAAGGCCAAGCTCGGCCACTGAGCCCAGCCACCCCGCAGTAGAACGGCGCCCCGGGAAATCCCGGGGCGCCTTTCTCATGCCCCGGCGGGGGCTATCAAGATCGGCCGTATTCGTCAAGCCCCGAATGTGAGTGGCGTGACGCGGATCCCGTTATCGGGTTTATTTGAAGTACGCCCTCACCGGGGAACACCGGAAGAAGTAGAGGGCAGGGAATCACCCCGGATCCTTTCTCCGGAAGATTCCCGAATCCCCTTTCTTTTCCGAATGGAGAACGACCATGTTCAAGATCCTGTCGACCCGCCGCATCGTCCTTGCTTCCGCTTCCGTCGCCCTGCTGGGTGGTGGCATTGCCCTCCCCGCCACCGCGATGGCCGCCCCGGCCACCGCCCCGCACCACGCGGTGTCCCTGCTCCAGGACGACAGCGCCGACGGCATCGGTACCGGCGGCGACGCCAACGCCGAGAACACCACGGTCGGCGGCACCTCGCAGGGCGGCAACGCCGACAGCGGCGTCGGTAGCTGCAAGGGCAAGTGCACGATCACCACCGGCAACGCCACGGGCGGCGACTCCAGCGCCGACGCCATCAACACCGGCGACGCCACCGCGGTGGGCGGCGACGGCACCGGCAAGGGCGGCAACCTGAACAAGGTCAACAAGCAGACGGTCAAGAACCAGGTCAAGAAGGACCTCAAGGCCAAGCTCGGACACTGAGCCCAGCCACCCGACACGACGGCGCCCCGGGATTCCCGGGGCGCCGTCGTGTTGGGTGACGAGCACCCCGCGCGTCAAGAAGGCGAGGGGGTCGGGTCCAAGTACACCCGGCGGATCGCCGGGAAGCGGTCCCGGAGCTGGGCCTCGGCGATCTCGCAGGCCGCCTCCACCTGGGCCGCGGACGCCAGGTCGTGGAAGTCGATCTTCGCGGCGATCAGTACCTCCGACGGCCCCTGCACCAGCGTGGTCAGTTCCAGCACGCCCTCGATGTGCAGCACCGACAGCAGCTCCTCCCGCACCTCCGCCCGCATCCCCTCCGGCAGCGGCCGCCCGATCAGGTACTGCGCGTTCGAGCGGCCCAGCTCCCACGCCACCCACACCAGCAGCAGCCCGATCAGCAGCGAGGCCACGCCGTCGTACACGCCCGATCCCGTGAGCTGCGCCCCGAGCAGGCCGCCGGCCGCCAGCGCCAGCCCGATCAGGGCGGCCACGTTCTCCAGGAGGACGGCCTTCACCGCCGTGTCCGGGGTGTGTTTCACGTACAGCCCCAGGGGTGCGCTCATCCGCGCCGCCTCGCCCTTGACCTGGCGCCAGGCGACCAGCAGGGAGTAGCCCTCCAGGAGGGCGGCGACGGCCAGGATGATGTAGGAGAGGGTCGGATTGCCGGGGTCCTCCCCGTGCATCAGGGTGTGGATGCCGTCGTAGACGGCGAACACCGCGCCGCCGACGAAGGTGGCGATGGACGCGAGCAGCGCCCAGATGTACCGCTCCGGTCCGTACCCCAGCGGGTGCGCCTCGTCCGCCGGCTTCGCGCTCCGCTTCAGCGCGGTCAGGAGCATCACCTCGGTCACCGTGTCGGCCACCGAGTGCGCCGCCTCGGAGAGCATCGCGCTCGATCCGCTGACGATCCCGCCCACCGCCTTGGCGGCGGCGATGCCGAGGTTCGTGACCACGGCGACGATGACCGTGCCGACGCTCTCGTCCTCGCCCGGGCCGCCGTCGGGGCTCCCGTCCGGGCCGCCGCTTCCGCTTCCGTTCACCATCGCATCGCTGCTGGACATGGTGTGACGTTATGTCGGACGGCCGTACTACGCGCGCGGGACGCGCACCACGCCCTCCTGGATGACCGTCACGGCGAGCCTGCCGTCCTGGGTCCAGATCCGGGCCTGGCCCAGGCCCCGGCCGGCGGCGGCCGAGGGGGACTCCTGGTCGTACAGCAGCCATTCGTCGGCGCGGAACGGCCGGTGGAACCACATCGCGTGGTCGAGCGAGGCGCCGACCACGTCCCCGACCGCCCATCCGCCCTTCCCGTGTGCGAGCAGCACCGAGTCGAGCAGGGTCATGTCGGAGACGTACGTGGCCAGGCAGGTGTGCAGGAGCGCGTCGTCGCTCTCCAGCTTGCCGGCGGTACGGAACCACACCTGCGAGCGCGGTTCGACCGGTTCGCCGACGCTGCCCCAGGGCGGGACGGTCGCGTACCGCAGGTCCACCGCGCCGCGCGCCTCGACGAGCCGTTCCACCGTGCCCGGGTCGCGGAAGACCTCCCGGTAGAGCGGGAGGGATTCGGCGGCCGTCGGGAGGGTCTCCGGATCGGGGGCGTCGGGCATCGCGGTCTGGTGGTCGAGGCCCTCCTCGTACGTCTGGAAGGACGCGGAGAGGTGGAAGATCGGCTGGCCGTGCTGGACGGCGACGACGCGGCGCGTGGTGAAGGAGCGTCCGTCGCGGATCCGGTCGACCGAGTACACGATCGGCGCGCCCGGGTCCCCGGCGCGCAGGAAGTACGAGTGGAGCGAGTGCGCGGTGCGGTCCTCGGGCACGGTACGGCCGGCCGCGACCAGGGCCTGGGCCGCGACCTGACCGCCGAAGACCCGCGGTACCAGCGCGGAACGACTGGTACCGCGGAAGATGTTCTCCTCGATCTGCTCGAGGTCGAGCAGATCGAGGAGCGTCGTCAGTGCCTCGTTCATGGGGGGAAGCGTAAGTCGCTTACAGGCCCATCGACTTGGCGATGATGGACTTCATGACCTCGCTGGTGCCGCCGTAGATGCGGTTCACGCGGTTGTCGGCGTACAGGCGGGCGATCGGGTACTCGTTCATGTAGCCGTAACCGCCGTGCAGCTGGAGGCACTTGTCGATGACGCGGTGCGCGACCTCGGTGCAGAACAGCTTCGCGGAGGCGGCCTCGGCGGCGGTGAGCTCACCGGCGTCCAGGGCCTCCAGGGCGCGGTCGGCGACGGCCTCGGCGGCGTCCACCTCGGCCTGGCAGGCGGCCAGTTCGAACTTGGTGTTCTGGAAGTGCGCGACCGGCTTGCCGAAGACGGTGCGGTCCGTCACGTACTGCTGGGCGAAACGGACGGCGGCCTTGGACTGCGCGTACGCGCCGAAGGCGATGCCCCAGCGCTCGGACGGCAGGTTGGCGCCGAGGTAGTAGAAGCCCTTGTTCTCCTCGCCGAGCAGGTCCTCGACCGGGACCTTCACGTCGACGAACGCCAGCTCGGCGGTGTCGGAGGTGCGCAGGCCGAGCTTGTCGAGCTTGCGGCCGATGGAGTAGCCCTCGGACTTGGTGTCCACGGCGAAGAGGGAGATGCCGAAGCGGCGGTCGTCCTCGCTGGGGGCGGAGGTGCGGGCGCAGACGATCACGCGGTCGGCGTGCACGCCGCCCGTGATGAAGGTCTTGGAGCCGTTGAGGACGTAGTGCGTGCCGTCCTCGGAGAGCTTGGCGGTGGTCTTCATGCCCGCGACGTCGGACCCGGTGCCCGGCTCGGTCATCGCCAGGGCCCACATCTCCTCGCCGGAGACGAACTTCGGCAGGAAGCGCTTCTTCTGCTCGATGTCGGCCAGCATCTTGATGTAGGGCAGGGCGAGCAGCACGTGCACGCCGGAGCCGCCGAAGTTGACGCCCGCGCGGGAGGTCTCTTCGTAGAGGACGGCCTCGAACTTGTGCGTGTCCAGGCCCGCGCCGCCGAACTCCTCGGGGACGTTGATCCCGAAGATGCCCAGCTCGCCGAGCTTGTAGTAGAACTCGCGCGGGGCCTGGCCGGCCGCGAACCAGTCGTCGTAGACCGGAACGACCTCGGCCTCGATGAAGGCGCGGATGGTCTCGCGGAACGCCTCGTGGTCCTCGTTGAACACCGTACGGCGCACGGCCGACTCCCTTCGTCGCGGCAGTCAGCCGCCCAATCTAAGCGCTTGCTCAGATTAAGTTACCGGCGAGTTGGTCGCGCTGTCCAGAGTGAGGTGGGGCACGTCGGTCCGAACTCCCTCGGCCGTCTCCTTCGGCCGTCCTTCAGAAACCGTTGCAGACGGCCGAGGCGAAGGGGCCGGTGGCCGTCGCGGTGATGGGCGCGGAGTCGTCCACGGTCACCGAACAGGTGGCCGTGCCGCCGTCGGGGCCCAGCGTGACGACGAGGGAGCCGCCCTTGACGAAGCCCTTCGTGGTGATCTCCTCGGTCCAGGGCAGGGTCCGGTCGCCGACCTGGCTGGTGGACAGGTTCCCGTCGCGCCAGGTCGAGTAGGTGATGGCCACGCCCGAGGCGCTCCCGGTGGCCGCGTACGTGATCCGGGCGGGCCGCGCGGCCTCCTCGGACACCTCGCCGACGAAGACGACGAAGAGCGCGGCGCAGCCGCCGAGCAGCAGCAGGAGCAGGACGAGCAGCACCCAGGGCCAGCGGCGGCGCCTCCGGGGCGGCGGGGGGTATGGGTATGGGTATGGGTATGGAGACGCAGGTGGCTGCTGGGGTGGGCGCGGTCCCCAGTGCGGGGGCTCCGAGGGGCGCGAAGGCCCCGAGGGTTCCGAGGAACTGTCCGGCCGGTTCATGTCCTCAGCGTCGCCCCGCCCGCCGCCCGCCGCGACACGGTTGACGCTACGCCCAAGAGCCTGTCGTCAACTCCCTTCGGGCGACGACGGGAGTTTGACGACAGGCCCTAGGGGACGTCCGGGCCGTCGAGATGCCGGAGCGCGAACCACAGCTCCATCCGGGTGTCCGGATCGTCCAGGTCGGAGCCCAGGAGCGCGGCCGCGCGGGCGATGCGCTGGCGGACGGTGTTGCGGTGGATCCCGAGCGCGGCCGCGCTGCGGTCCCAGCTGCCGTGGTGGGCCAGCCAGGTGCGCAGGGTGTCGCGCAGGACGGGGGAGAGCGGGCCGAGCAGGGCCTCGGCGTGGGCCCGGGCCTCGGCCGCGCCGACCAGGCCCGCAAGGCCGGGCTCCGTGTGGCGGGCCAGCGGGGTGCGGGCCGCCTCGGCGCGCTCCAGGGCCCGCCGGGCCTGCGCATCGGCGCCGGGCAGGCCCTCGGGCCGGGTCGGAGCGCTCACCCCGAGCCGCCACCCGGGCTGCGGGCCGGGCTCGCGGTCGGTGAGGAGCCGTACGGAGTCCGCGTGTACGGAGCCGAGGTGCGCGGGGTCCTCACCTACGGATTCCCCGCGCGGGTCCAGCAGTACGGTGCCCAGCGCGGCCGCCAGGGCCCGCGGGTCACCGGCGCCGCGGGCGTGGACGGCGTACCAGGGCCCGGGGCCCAGTGCCCCGGCCGGCTCCCCGCCGAGCAGCAGCCGGGTCAGGGCGGCCTGCGCCCCGGCCGGGCGGCGCGCGGTGAGCAGGGTCAGCAGTACGGCCGCCACCGAGGCGACGGTGTGGTCCCCGGGGGCCCGCGTCGGGGTCGCGAGGGCGAGGACCCATCCGTCGCCGAGGGCGTGGACGCTGAGGTGGAGCCCACCGTGCGCGGCCGTGGCGGTGACAGCGGAGCCCGGTGCGACCCGTCGGGCGAGTGCGCCGAGCGCGTCGATCACGTCGGGTGCGGGCGCCGTTCCGGCGGAGACCCCGGTGGCGGGCCCGGCCGGCCCCCCGGGCGTCGTCCCGGGCGTCGCCCCGGCGGCGGGCGCGGGCCCGGCCCCCGCTTCGGTGGCTGCGGGGCGCGGCCCTCCGTGCATCTGTCCGGGCTCTGCCCCGGTGATGCCCTGCTCCCGGCGGGTGTCCGCGCCTGCCGGCCCGGAAGGCCCGGCTCCGTCCCCTGCCCCGGTGGTTGCGGGGTGGCTGCTGCCCGTCCCCGCGGTGGGTGCGGGCCCGGCCTCTGGCCCGGTGGCTGCGGGGTGCGGCCCTCCTTGTATCGGCCTGGGCTCCGCCTCCCGGCGGGTGTCCGCGTCTGCCGGCCCGGAAGGCCCGGCTCCGTCCCCTGCCCCGGTGGTTGCGGGGTGGCTGCTGCCCGTCCCCGCGGTGGGCGCGGGCCCGACCTCTGCCCCGGTGGCTCCGGGCCGCACGGTGCCCGCCCCGGCGGTGGGCGCGGGCCCGGCTCCTGCACCGGGGGCTGCGGGGCGGATGATGCCCACCCTTGCGGTGGGGGCGGGCCCGGCTCCTGCCGCCCCGGGGGCTGCGGGTCGGGCGGTGCCCACCCCGGCTGCGGGCTCCGCCCCGGCGGTCCCCGGCCCGGTGGCCGACGGGGCGTCCGGCCGGGCGGCGGGGAGCAGCCCGGCCCAGCCGCCCAGGGTCGCCGCCAGGCGGCGCAGGACTGCCGGCACCGGGTCCGGGCGGGCGGCGGCCGCCGCCAGGGACTGCTGGGCCTCGGTCACCCGGCGGAGTTCGGCCGTCCGGGCCTGTGCCATCAGCCGCCAGACGCTCCGGCCGACCGCCGTGAACGGGGTCCCGGGCGGCACCTCCACCAGGGGCAGGCCGTACCGGTCGCAGGCCTCGACGAGGGACTGCGGCACGGTCGTGTACACCGGGGTCACCCCGAACCCGATGGCTCCGACCCCGGCCCGGACCAGCCGTGCGACGTACGGTCCGGCGTCGATCAGCCCGGCATCTGCGAGCCCGTCGCCCGCGTGCCCGGCGCCGACCGGGTTCGTGCCGCCCGGGTTCGTGCCGACCGGCAGGGTGTGGGCACGCCCGCTGTCCGCGTGTCCCGCGCCCCCGTGGCCGGGGCGGACATCGGCGAGCCCGGCTCCCGCCAGACCGCCCGCCGCTCCCGGGGGCTTCGCCGGGTCGTCCGGACCGTGTTCCGTCCCCTCGGCCAGCCAGGCCTCCACCCCCGAGGGCTTCGCCCGGTCGCCCGCATCACGTTCCGTCCCCTCGGCCGGTCGGGCTCCCGCTCCCGAGGGCTTCGCCCGGTCGCCCGGACCGTGTTCTGTCCCGTCGGCCGGTCGGGCTCCCGCTCCCGAGGGCTTCGCCCGGTCGCCCGGACCGTGTTCTGTCCCGTCGGCCGGTCGGGCCTCCGCTCCCGAGGGCTTCGCCCGGTCACCCGGACCGTGTTCCGTCCCCTCGGCCGGCCAGGCCTCCGCCCCCGGGGCCTCCGCCCAGCCGCCCGCACCGTGTCCCGTCCCCCCGGCCGGCCAGGCCCCCGCCCCCGTGAGGCCCTCGCCCGCCGTCAGGAGGAGTTCGCCGCCCAGGAGGTACGGGGAGGGGTCCGTCATCTCGGACGCGTGGACCCCGTGGAGTTCGGCCTCGGCGGGGCCGGCCAGGTGGCGCAGGCCCAGCTCGTGGTCGGCGAGCAGCCGGCCGAGGGCGACCGGCGGGGTGGGCGGGGCTTCCATGGATACTCCGTACACATCGGGGGAGCCGGATGGATGAAACGTACACTTCGCGCCCCGGGGGTGTCCGTTTACGCTCGAAGGACCGCACCAGCACCACCCGGACCTCCCGAAGGGCACCCCCTCATGAGCACGCAGCCGCGCGGCCCCGTCGACTCCTCCCGCATCCCGCGCTACGCGGGCCCCGCGACCTTCGCCCGGCTGCCCCGCCTCGACGAGGTCGGCGGCAAGGCCGACGTGGCCGTCGTCGGTGTGCCGTTCGACTCCGGCGTCTCCTACCGCCCCGGCGCCCGCTTCGGCGGCAACGCCATCCGCGAGGCCTCCCGCCTGCTGCGCCCGTACAACCCGGCGCAGGACGCCTCCCCGTTCGCCCTCGCGCAGGTCGCCGACGCCGGCGACATCGCGGCGAACCCCTTCAACATCAACGAGGCCGTCGACACGATCGAGGCCGCCGCCGACGAGCTGATCGGCAACGGCTCCCGCCTGATGACCCTCGGCGGCGACCACACCATCGCGCTGCCCCTGCTCCGCTCGGTGGCGAAGAAGCACGGCCCGGTCGCGCTGCTCCACTTCGACGCCCACCTGGACACCTGGGACACCTACTTCGGGGCCGAGTACACGCACGGCACCCCGTTCCGCCGCGCCGTCGAGGAGGGCATCCTCGACACCGAGGCCCTGTCCCACGTCGGCACGCGCGGCCCGCTGTACGGCAAGCAGGACCTGGACGACGACGCCAAGATGGGCTTCGGCATCGTCACCTCGGCAGACGTCTACCGGCGCGGCGCCGACGAGGTCGCGGACCAGCTCCGCCAGCGCATCGGCGACCGCCCGCTGTACATCTCCATCGACATCGACGTGCTGGACCCCGCGCACGCGCCCGGTACGGGCACCCCGGAGGCGGGCGGCATGACCTCCCGCGAGCTGCTGGAGATCATCCGCGGCCTTTCCTCCTGCAACCTGGTCTCGGCGGACGTCGTCGAGGTCGCCCCGGCGTACGATCACGCGGAGATCACCTCGGTCGCGGCCTCGCACACCGCGTACGAGCTGACCACGATCATGAGCCGTCAGATCGCTGCCGCCAGGCAGGGTCGATAAGCACAGTGCTGCGGCGATGGTGAACCCGAAGGGCGAGTAAGCGCACGTGACGCACGACCACGACCTGGTACTCCGTCCCACCGAAGCCCAGAAGGCGGCCGCGCTCGCGCCACCGCCGGGGCGCACGGGCGGGGACCTGGTCGTGGAGACGCTGCGCTCGCTCGGCGCGACCACCGTCTTCGGGCTGCCCGGCCAGCACGCGCTCGGCCTCTTCGACGCGGTCGGCCGCTCCGACCTGCGCCTCGTCGGCCTCCGTACGGAGAACAACGCCGGGTTCGCCGCCGACGCGTACGGCCGGATGACCGGCGAGGCGGCCCCCCTCCTCCTGTCCACGGGCCCGGGCGCGCTCATGGCGCTCCCGGCCCTGGCCGAGGCGGCGGCGGCGTCCGCGCCCGTCCTGGCGATCTCCTCGCAGGTCCCGACCCCGGGCCTGGGCGGCGGCCGGCGCGGTCACCTGCACGAGCTGCGCGACCAGGCGGCGTCCTTCCGGGACGTGGTCAAGTCCGTGCACACCGCCCGGACCCCCTCCCAGATCCCGTCCGTGATCGCGGAGGCCTGGGAATCGGCGCTGACCGCCCCGCACGGCCCGGTGTGGGTGGAGATCCCGGAAGACGTCCTGCGCGCGGAAACCGTCATCCCGCAGGTCACGGGCATGGATGCGACCCCGCACGAACTGGCCCCGCGCCCGGAGCTGACCGCACTGGCCGCGCACTGGCTGGAGAACGCCGAGCGTCCGGTGATCATCGCGGGCGGCGGAGTGATCCGCTCGGACGCCGCGGGCAAGCTGAAGCAGCTCGCGGAACGTCTGAACGCCCCCGTCGTCACCACCTTCGGCGGCAAGGGCGCCTTCCCCTGGACCCACCCGCTCTCCCTCCAGTCCTGGCTGGAGGACCGCCACATGACGGACTTCCTGGAGGACGCCGACGTCCTGCTGGTGGTCGGCTCGGGCCTGGGTGAACTGTCCTCGAACTACCACACGTTCTTCCCGGAGGGCCGGGTCGTCCAGATCGAGGCGGACCTCGGCAAGCTGGAGTCCAACCACGCGGGCCTCGGCATCCACGCGGACGCGCGCCTCGCCCTGCAGGCCCTCCTCGAAACGGTCGCCGAGCGCCCCGACCCGCAGGCCCCCGAGCGCGTCAGCCTGCTCCTCGCCGACATCGCGACCCGACTGGCCTCCCAGGACCTGACCCTGGAGCAGCAGCTCCTGACCTCGATCCGGCAGGCCCTGCCCCCGCGCTCCCCGTCGTTCTGGGACATGACGATCCTGTCCTACTGGGCCTGGTCGGCCTTCGACCCCAAGCACCCCAACACCATGCACTCGGCGCAGGGCGCGGGCGGCCTCGGCTACGCCTTCCCGGCGGCCCTCGGCGCGGCCGTGGCGGAGCCGGACACCCCGGTCCTCGCGGTCTCCGGCGACGGCGGCGCGATGTACTCGATCGCCGACCTGGCCACGGCCCGCCAGCACGACCTGGACGTCACCTGGCTGATCGTGGACGACGGCGGCTACGGCATCCTGCGCGAGTACGGCTGCGAGACGGGCACGACCCTGACCCGCCCCGACTTCGTGGCCCTGGCGGCCGCCTTCGACGTCCCGGCGACCACGACCACCCCGGAATCCCTCCGCGAGGACCTGGCCAAGTCCTTGAAGACCCCGGGCCCTTCGCTCCTGCTCCTTGCGGCCAAGCCGAAGATGTTCGCCCCCACCCACGTCTGAGGGGTGCGCGGGCCGGGTTAGGTTGGTCCCGGTCAGTCCCGACCCGTGTGGGATCACCGCGTCCTCGGAAGAGGGCACACTGATGCGTGAAGTCCTCGGGGTGAAGGAGTCGAGTTTCATGACCCGACGCGTCACCGAAGCCCTCGGTTGCGAGAACAAGCCGCGGGAGCAGGCTCCCGTGGTGAAGCAGGGAGACAGCCAGTGACCACCATCTCGACCGCAGCCAAGCGGTCAGCGCTCGCCCTCGTCTGCTTGGTGGCGGCGGCCGGGTGTTCCGTGGAGGACGCCAAGCCCCGCGCTGCCGACCCGTGCGCGATCGCCGATCCGTCGGCCGAGAGGGATCTGCTACGGCAGATCACCGGGTCCGGTGACCTCGACACCCGGGTCAACTCCACCACCGAGCACCTGGTGGACAGCCTCAAGGCGGACCTGCGGTCGGTGCCGTCGTCGCCGTGGCTCATGTGCGGGTACGTCCCTACGCAGCAGAAGAGCGGCGGCCGCGTGCAACTGCAGGTGCGCTGGCAGTCCCGGGAGTACCGGGAGCAATTCCCGACGGGCAGCGTGCCCGTCGAGGTGAACGGGGCCTTCGGCAGGTCCGACGACACCGGGTCGGTGCTGCGCGTGCGCTGCGACATGCCCGGCGACCTCCGTAGCCAGTCCGACCATGCCCTGCTGTCGGTGGAGGAGTCCTTCGGGATCGGCGCCACTCGGACGAACATGACCCAGGCGGACCGGGACAGGCAGACCGCCTTCACCTATCTCATGGCCCGACGCGTCACCGAAGCCCTCGGCTGCGAGAACAAGCCGCTGAAGCGGGCGCCCGTGGTGAAGCAGCTGCCGCTGCCCACGCCCACGCCGACGCCGACGCCCTGACGTCGGCCCGGACGGCCTTGCCGATGCCGTGGCGTCGGGGCCGGCAGCCCCGGCGTCCGGCCGGGGCCGCGACGATCGCCGCGCCCCGACCCCGCTCGTCCGTGTCCGCCACTGCCCCGTAGGCCCAGCACCGCGCGCGGAACCCGCGCAACCCAGTTCGAATTGTTGCGGCGGGATGAAATCCGCCGGTCGGAGCGTTGGCGCTTCCGGTAGAGCAGGACGAACGGGGAGGCAGTACGTGGCTACGGCGACGGCGGAAACGGCGGCTGGAAGCAAACAGGGGTGGGGGAGGCGGCTCGCCGCCTACACCTGGCGGTACAAGGCCAATGTGCTGCTGGCCCTCGGGTCCTCGCTCGGCGGCATGGCCGTCATGGCGCTCGTGCCGCTCGTCACCAAGGTGATCCTCGACGACGTCATCGGCGACCAGAGCAAGCCCATGGGGCCCTGGGCCCTGATGCTCATAGGCGCCGCGGTCCTCGTGTACGTGCTGACCTACATCCGCAGGTACTACGGCGGGCGGCTCGCCCTCGACGTGCAGCACGACCTGCGCACCGACATGTACGACACCATCGCCCGGCTCGACGGCCGCCGCCAGGACGAGCTGTCCACCGGGCAGGTCGTGGGGCGGGCCACCACCGACCTCCAGCTGATCCAAGGGCTGCTCTTCATGCTGCCCATGACCATCGGCAACTTCCTGCTCTTCGGGATATCCCTCGGGATCATGCTGTGGCTCTCGCCGCTGCTGACCGTCGTCGCGCTGCTCATGGCCCCCGCCCTCTGGTTCATAGCCAAGCGCAGCCGCAAGAAGCTCTTCCCCGCCACCTGGTACGCCCAGAGCCAGGCCGCCGCCGTCGCCACCGTCGTCGACGGGGCCGTCACCGGCGTCCGCGTCGTCAAGGGCTTCGGCCAGGAGGAGCAGGAGACCGGCAAGCTCCGCGACGCCGGCCGCCGGCTGTTCGCCGGGCGGATGCGCGGCATCCGGCTGAACTCCCGCTACACCCCCGCCCTGCAGGCCGTACCGGCCCTCGGCCAGGTCGCCATGCTGGCCCTCGGCGGCTGGATGGCCACCAAGGGGCAGGTCACCCTCGGTACCTTCGTCGCCTTCTCCACCTACCTCGCCCAGCTCGTCGGCCCGGTCCGCATGCTCGC
Source organism: Streptomyces sp. NPDC058289 (assembly GCF_042880975.1). Lineage (NCBI taxonomy): Bacteria > Bacillati > Actinomycetota > Actinomycetes > Kitasatosporales > Streptomycetaceae > Streptomyces > Streptomyces sp. NPDC058289. Next base: position 2,971 of record NZ_JBHVYI010000012.1, on the reverse strand, counting down.
CATGGTGCTCACCGTCGGCCAGCAGGCCCGCGCCGGCGTGGAGCGGGTCTTCGAGCTCATCGACACCGAGCCGGTGATCCAGGAGGGGACGAAGGAGCTCCCGGCGGACGCGCCCGCCACCGTCGAGTTCGACGACGTGCGGTTCGGGTACGACCCCGAGCGGCCCGTGCTCGACGGGTTCGGCCTGTCGATCGCCGAGGGGGAGACCGTCGCCCTCGTCGGGTCCTCGGGCAGTGGGAAGTCCACCGTTTCGCTGCTGCTGCCGCGCTTCTACGACGCCGACCGCGGCGCCGTCCGGGTCGGCGGCCACGACGTGCGCGAGCTGACCTACGACTCCCTGCGCGATGCCATCGGACTGGTCCCCGAGGACTCCTTCCTCTTCTCCGACACCATCCGCGCCAACATCGCCTACGGCCACCCCGGCGCCACCGAGGACCAGATCCGGGCCGCCGCCCGCGCCGCCCAGGCCGAGGGGTTCATCGAGGACCTCCCCGCCGGGTACGACACCAAGGTCGGCGAGCAGGGCCTGACCCTCTCCGGCGGGCAGCGCCAGCGCATCGCCCTCGCCCGCGCCATCCTCACCGACCCCCGCCTGCTGCTCCTCGACGACGCCACCTCGGCCGTCGACGCCCGGGTCGAGCACGAGATCCACGAGGCGCTGCGCGCCGTCATGGCCGGCCGCACCACCCTGCTCATCGCACACCGCCGCTCCACGCTGGCACTCGCCGACCGGATCGCCGTACTGGACCACGGGCGGCTCTCCGACATCGGTACGCACGAGGAGCTCGAGCGCCGCTCCGCCCTGTACCGGCGGCTGCTCACCGACCCCGACGCTCTCGGGGCGGGATCCCCGCGGACGCCTGACGCGCCCCTCATGGACGAGTTCGAGCGGGACATCGAGCGGGACATCGAGCTCGAAGCCGAGATCGACTCCGAGCCCGTCAACGCCAAGCGCCGGGTTGCCGGCGGGATCACCCCCGAGCTCTGGCAGCGCCAGGAGGAGGCGGACGACAAGACCACCGCCCCCGCGGGGATGTCCGCCACGCCCGAACTGCTCGCGCAGGTGGCCGCACTGCCGCCCGCAGACGACACCCCCGACGTGGACGAGACCCGCGCCGCGTCCGCCGAGGACAGCTACAACCTGGGCCGCCTGCTGCGCGGCTTCTGGGCCCCGCTCGCGATATCCCTCGGCCTCGTCGCCCTCGACGCCGGCTCCGGACTGCTCCTGCCCATCCTGATCCGCCACGGCATCGACCAAGGTGTCGAAGCGGCCGCCCTCGGCGCCGTCTGGGCGGCGTCCCTCCTCGCGCTCGGCGTGGTCCTGGCCCAGTGGGCCGCACAGTTCGCCGAGACCCGGATGACCGGCCGCACCGGCGAGCGCGTGCTCTACGCCCTGCGCGTCAAGATCTTCGCCCAGCTCCAGCGCCTCGGCCTCGACTACTACGAGCGCGAGCTGACCGGCAAGATCATGACCCGGATGACCACCGACGTGGACGCCCTGTCCAGCTTCCTGCAGACCGGGCTCGTCACCGCCGTCGTCTCCGTCCTCACCTTCTTCGGCATCCTGGTCGCCCTCCTCGTCCTGGACGTGGAGCTGGCGCTGATCGTCTTCGCCACGCTGCCCCTGCTGATCATCGGCACCTTCTTCTTCCGCCGGAAGTCCGTGGCCGCCTACGAGCTCGCCCGCGACCGGGTCGGACTGGTCAACGCCGACCTCCAGGAGTCCGTGGCCGGACTGCGCATCGTCCAGGCCTTCCGCCGCCAGCGCTCCGGCGCCGTCCGGTTCGCCGAGCGCAGCAACTCCTACCGCGAGGCCCGGGTCCGCGGCCAGTGGCTGATATCCGTCTACTTCCCCTTCGTCCAGCTGCTGTCCTCCGGGGCCGCCGCCGCCGTGCTGATCGTCGGCGCGGGCCGGGTGGAGGCCGGCACGCTCACCACGGGCGCGCTGGTCGCGTACCTGCTCTACATCGACCTGTTCTTCGCCCCCGTTCAGCAGCTCTCGCAGGTCTTCGACGGCTACCAGCAGGCCACCGTCTCCCTCGGCCGGATCCAGGGCCTGCTGCGCGAGCCCACCAGCACCCCCCGCCCGGCAGACCCCCGCCCGGTCCCCGAGCTGCGCGGCGAGATCGCCTTCGAAGGGGTCCACTTCTCGTACGGCACGGCCGAGGAGCGCGGGGAGAAGCAACCGGCGCTCACAGAGATCAGCCTGCGCATCCCCGCCGGGCAGACCGTCGCCTTCGTCGGCGAGACCGGAGCCGGCAAGTCCACGCTGGTCAAGATGGTGGCCCGGTTCTACGATCCGACCTCCGGCCGGGTCACCGCCGACGGGGTGGACCTGCGCGAGCTGGACCTGACGGGCTACCGCCACCGCCTCGGCGTCGTCCCCCAGGAGCCGTACCTCTTCCCGGGAACGGTCCGCGACGCCATCGCCTACGGGCGGCCCGAGGCGAGCGACGCCCAGGTGGAGGCCGCCGCCCACGCGGTCGGCGCCCACGCCATGATCGCCACCCTGGACGGCGGCTACCTGCACACCGTCACCGAGCGCGGCCGCAACCTCTCGGCCGGCCAGCGCCAGCTCATCGCGCTGGCCCGCGCCGAGCTCGTCGACCCCGACGTGCTCCTGCTCGACGAGGCCACCGCCGCCCTGGACCTGGCCACCGAGGCCCTGGTCAACCAGGCCACCGACCGGCTCGCGGGCAAGCGCACCACCCTGGTCGTGGCGCACCGGCTGACCACCGCCGCGCGCGCCGACCGGGTCGTGGTCATGGACCGCGGCCGGGTCGCGGAGGACGGCACCCACGCCGAGCTGCTGGCCCGCGGCGGCCGGTACGCCGAGCTGTGGCGCACCTTCGCGGGCGAGGACGAGCCGGCCGCAGCGGCGTAGGACGGGACGGGTCCGACCGCACGAACGGGCGCCGGAGAGGCTCGGCCTCTCCGGCGCCCGCCGGGTGCGGTGGCGCCCCGGCGGTTG